>NZ_JBIURH010000062.1:0-34488 GCF_044740765.1 Kitasatospora sp. NPDC088346 | reverse complement strand
GGTGAGCTCACCGACGGTTCGGGGATGGACGCCGAGTACTGGTACACCAACCTCCGCACCACGGTGCGGTTCGCGGAGGCGGTCGACACTCTCCTGGCGGACGGTTTCGGTACGTTCGTCGAGGTCAGTGCCCATCCGGTGCTGGCGATGGCGGTGCAGGACGCCGCCGAGGCGGCCGGACAGGACACGGTGACCGTCGGCACGCTGCGCCGCGGCGAGGGCGGGCCCCGCCGGGTACTGGCCTCGTTCGCGGAGGCGTGGGTGCGCGGGGTGGGCGTCGACTGGCGGGCCGCCGCCCTCGTAGGCACCGACGGTCCGCGCTTCGACCTGCCGACCTACGCCTTCGAGCAGGAGTACTACTGGCCCCGCCCGTTGACCGGTTGGCTGGGTGATGTCGCCTCCGCCGGCCTGGGGCCCGCGGACCACCCGCTGCTCGGCGCCTCGCTGGCGCTGGCGGACGGTGACGGCGAGGGACACCTCCTCACCGGCCGCCTCGGCCTGGACTCCCACCCGTGGCTCGCCGACCACGCCGTGGGCGAGATCGTGCTGCTGCCGGGCACCGCCTTCGTCGAGCTGGCCGTCCGGGCCGGCGATCAGGCCGGATGCGACTGCCTGGACGAGCTGACGCTGGAGGCCCCCCTGATCCTGCCCGCCCGGGGCGGGGTACAGATGCAGCTCTGGGTCGGCGCCCCGGACGTCGACGGCCGACGCTCGATCGCCTTCTACTCCCGCGCCGAGGACGCCTCCGCCGACGAGCCGTGGACCCGGCACGCGTCCGGCCGGCTCTCCACGGGCACCGTGCCGGCGGCCGGCTTCGACCTCGCGGTCTGGCCACCGGTCGGGGCCACCGCCGTGCCGGTCGACGAGCTCTACCAGGGGTTCGCGGTGGCCGGGTTCGGCTACGGTCCGTTGTTCCAGGGCCTGCGCGCCGCCTGGCGTCGCGAGGGCGAGCTGTTCGCCGAGGTCGAGCTGCCGGAGGACGGCCGGGACCAGGCCGCCCGGTACGGGCTGCACCCGGCGCTGCTGGACGGCGCGCTGCACGCGATCGGCCTCGGCGGCGTGCTGGCCGAGGGCGGGCAGACCCGCCTGCCGTTCGCCTGGGGCGGGGTCAGTCTGCACGCCTCGGGGGCGACGGAGCTCCGGGTACGGATCACCCCTCAGGGGGCCGACACCGTGGCGCTGGCGGTCGCGGACGGCGCCGGTGCGCCGGTGGCCACGGTCGAGCAACTGGTGCTGCGGCCCGTCGCGGTGGACCGCCTCGCCGCGGGCCGGACCCCCTTCCACGACTCGCTGTTCCGGCTGGAGTGGACGGCGCTGCCGCTTGGCGCGCCCGCAGTGAACGCCCAGGGCGACGGCTGGGCCGTCCTCACCGGTACCGGTACCGGTGCCGATGCCCCTGGTGGCGGCGCCGACGCGGATGCCGGTTCGGACCCCCTGCTCGGGCTTCTCCGGGCGACCGCCTACGCCGGGCTCGACGCGCTGGCCGAGGCCGTCGCCGGGGGCGCGGCAGTCCCGAGTACGGTGGTGCTGCCGCTGTTCGAAGTGCTGCCGACGGCCGGCAGCACGGCGCACGCCACCCGTACCCGTCTGCACGGTCTGCTGGATCTGGTGCAGCGCTGGCTCACCCTGGAGCGCTTCGCGGACACCCGCCTGGTGGTGGTGACCCGCGGGGCGACCACCGCCGAGGACCTGGCGGCCGCCGCTGCCTGGGGCCTGCTGCGCACCGCCCAGTCGGAGAACCCGGACCGGATCGTGCTCGTCGACCTGGACACCGACCCGGCCTCCCCCCGCGCCCTGCCGCAGGCCGCCGAGTGCGGCGAGCCGCAGGTGGCCCTGCGCGCCGGCGAGGCGCTCGTCCCGCGCCTGGCCCGGGTGCCCGCCGACACCGAGGCCCCCGACACCGACCGGACTGCCTCACTCCCGCCCGGGTTCGACCCGGACGGCACCGTCCTGATCACCGGGGCGACCGGCCTGCTGGGCGCGCACCTGAGCCGGCACCTGGTCACCGCGTACGGGGTCCGCCGGCTGCTCCTGGTGTCGCGCCGGGGTCCGGCGGCCCGGGGCGCCGCCGAGCTGGCCGCGGAGCTGACCGGGCTCGGCGCCGAGGTCACGGTGGCCGCGTGCGACGTCGCCGACCGCGGGGCGGTCGCGGTCCTGCTGGACGGCCTGGAGACGCCGCTGACCGCCGTGGTGCACGCCGCGGGCGTGCTGGACGACGGCGTGCTCTCCGCGCTCACTCCGGAGCGGCTGGACGCGGTGCTGCGCCCGAAGGTGGACGCGGCGTGGAACCTGCACGAGCTGACGGCCGGCCACGACCTGGCGGCGTTCGTGCTGTTCTCGTCCGCGGCCGGGGTGTTCGGCATGGCGGGGCAGGCCAACTACGCGGCCGCCAACGCCTTCGTGGACGCGCTCGCCGACCACCGGCGGGCGGCCGGTCTGCCGGCGGTCTCGCTCGCCTGGGGCCTGTGGGCCGAGGAGAGCACGATGACCGGAGACCTCGGTGACGCGGGCGTCGAGCGGCTTGCCCGCGGCGGGGTGGGCGGACTCTCGACGGCGGAGGGCCTCGCCCTCTTCGACACCGCCCTGGCGGTCACCGCCCGCGCCACCTCCGACGGCGTCCACCAGGCCGTTCCCGGCAGCGCGCTGCTGGTGCCGGCCAGGATCGACCTGGCGGGCGTACGGGCCGGCGCGGCCGCCTCCGGGCAGGTCCCCGCGCTGCTGCGCGGCCTGGTCCGGATCCCGCCGCGGCGTTCGGCCACGGCCGGCGGGTCCTCCCCGCAGGCGCTGGCCGAGCGGTTGGCCGGGCGCTCCACCGAGGAGCGGGCCGAGGTCCTGCTCGACCTGGTCCAGGTGCACGCGGCGGCGGTGCTCGGCCACCCGCGGCCGGAGGCCGTCGACGCCGGACGGGCCTTCCTGGAGCTCGGGTTCGACTCGCTCACCTCGGTCGAGCTGCGCAACCGGCTCGCCGGGGCGACCGGCCTGCGGCTGCCGGCGACGCTGCTCTTCGACCACCCCGCGCCCCGCCTGCTGGCGGCCCGGCTCGGCGCCCTGCTCGCCGCGCACAGCGAGGCCGGGGGCGCCCCGGCCGGTGGTGCCCCGGCGGCCTCCGGCGGCGGGGACGGCGGGCGCCCGCTGGGCACCATCGGCACCCTGCTGAGGTCGGCGGCGGAGTCGGGGCGCAGCGGGGAGTTCATGGAGCTGCTGTTCGCGGCCTCCCGTTTCCGCCCGACCTTCGAGGCCGGGGCCACGGCAGCGACCGATGCCGAAGCCGGTACCGACACCGACCCGGGCACTGGGGTCGTCGCCGGTACCGACCGTACCGACGCCACCGACCGAAGGCCTGACGACCTGTCCGGCCCGGTGCTGGAGCCGATCCGGCTGGCGGACGGCCCGGCCGAGCCGATGCTGCTCTGCCTGCCCTCACTGCTGGCGATCTCGGGTCCGCACCAGTACGCGCGGCTGGCCGCCGCCCTCCGCGGCCGGCGGGCGGTGCAGGCGCTGCCGCTGCCGGGCTTCCTGGACGGGGAGCGGCTGCCCGCCGACGCGGCGGCGATCCTCGATCTGGCGGCGCGCAGCGTGCTGCGGGCGGCCGGGGGCGCGAAGTTCGCGCTGCTGGGCCACTCGACCGGCGGTCTGCTGGCCCAGGCGACGGCCGCCCGGCTGGAGGAGCTCGGCGCCGGACCGGCGGCCGTCGTGCTGGTCGACACCTACTCCTTCGAACCGGCCGGCGAGACGTCCGTGGCCGGGACGACCGGGCCCGGGACGTCCGGGCCCGCGGACTCCGTGGCCGGCCTGCTGCCGGTGCTGACCGGGGCGATGCTGGCCCGTGAGGGCGCGTACGTGCCGATGGACGACACCAGGCTCACCGCGATGGGCGGTTACCTGCGGCTGTTCACCGGCTGGCAGCCGGCACAGATCGCTGCGCCGACCCTGCTGGTGCGAGCGCCCGAGTCGCTGTCGGTGCCCGGCGATGGCGGCCGGGAGCTGACGAGCGGGGCCCGTGCCTCCTGGCCGCACGAGCACACGCTGCTCGACGGCCTGGGTGACCACTTCACCGTCATGGAGGAGCACGCGGCCGCCACCGCCGAGCTGGTCGGGAACTGGCTGGGCGAGGTGTGCTGACCCGGGTGCCGGCGCCCGGCGCGCCGGTGCCCCCGCCGCCGCCCCGGCCCGACCCCCGGCGGGCCGGGGCGGCCTCCGACCCGACAGGTCGTACCAACGACCGGAATGGCCCGGACCGACCGTGGGACCGGAACGACACGGACCAACCGTGCCACCGGGGTGACCCCGGCCCACCGCGCGACCGGGTGACCACCCAACCCGTACCACCTGAACAGCCCCCAGCGGGCGCACCCTGTACCCGGAGAGACGAGAGAGATCCGCATGACCCTGCCCAGCAACGCCGAGAACGACCTCTGGATCCGCCGCTTCCACCAGGCCCCGGACGCCCCGGTGCGCCTGCTCTGCCTGCCGCACGCCGGAGGCTCGGCGAGCTTCTACTTCCCGGTGTCGGCCGCACTGTCCCCGCGGATCGAGGTGCTGGCCGCGCAGTATCCGGGCCGTCAGGACCGTCGCGCCGAGCCGAGCATCGGCACCGTCGCCGAACTGGCCGACCGGATCCACGCGGTGCTCGGCACGGAGCGGGACGACCGGCCGCTGGCGATCTTCGGTCACAGCATGGGCGCGACCCTGGGCTTCGAGCTGGCCCGCCGGCTGGAGGCCGCCGGGCGGCCCCCGGCGGTGCTGTTCGTCTCCGGCCGGCGCGGGCCCGCCACGCACCGCGAGGAGACCGTCCACCTGCGGGACGACGACGGACTGGTGGCGGAGCTGAAGTCGCTCAGCGGCACCAACACCGCGCTGCTCGGGGACGAGGAGATCCTGCGGATGATCCTGCCGGCGATCCGCAACGACTACCGGGCGATCGAGACCTACCGCCGTCCGGAGGGCGGGCCGCTCGCCGCCCCGATCGTGGCGCTGATCGGCGACGACGACGTGAAGTCGACCGTGGAGGAGGCCAAGGCCTGGGCGGAGGAGACCAGCGGCGCCTTCACGCTGAAGGTGTTCCCGGGCGGTCACTTCTACCTGGCGGCCCACCAGCGGGCCGTCCTGGCCGAGATCACGGACGCACTGGCCGCCCACGCGTCCTGAGCCCCGGGCGCACTGGCCGCCCGCGCGTCCTGAGCCCCGGGCGCTCCCGCTCGGCGGCACACCGACGCCGCCGGTCCCGCTGTGCAGCGGGACCGGCGGCGTCACCGGACGGTGTGGGGGCCGGTTCAGGCGTAGCTGGCCGCCGCGCCGGCCGGGCTGCCGGTGGCCAGGCAGAGTTCACCGGGCAGGTCGCTGCGCCGGGTGACCTTCAGTTTGCGGTAGACCCGGGTGAGGTGCTGTTCCACGGTGCTGACGGTGATGAACAGCTCGCGGGCGATCTCCCGGTTGGTGTGCCCGAGCGCGGCCAGCGAGGCGACCCGCCGTTCGGCGTCGCTGAGGCCGCCGGTGCAGGCGGCGCCGGCCGGGCCGGGCACCTCCGGGAGATCGTCGCGGACGTCGGAGAAGAGGCTGGAGAGTCCGCGCTGGATGGGCTCGGCGCGGTGCTCCTTGGCCAGCTGCCAGGCCCGGTTCATCATGATCCGGGACCGCTTGTGGTCGCCGAGGTTCTGGTGTGCGTAGCCGAGGTCGGCCAGGGCCAGGGCGAGTTCGATGGGCGAGTCGCTGCGCTGGAGCTCGTCGACGGCCTGCCGCAGCAGGGAGGGGCGGTGCTTGAGCTCGGCGACGGCGGCGCTCAGGCGGACGGTCATGCCGCGGGAGCGGGACGGGCCGGGCTGGAGGCGCCGGGCCTGCTCGTCGATGAGGATCTTGGCCTGCTGGAGATTGCCGGCCTGGAGGTGGACCCGTGCGGCGGCGCCGCGCCAGGCCACCACGCTCGGCAGGTCGAGGTCCCAGTCCTGCATCATCTCGCCGCAGATGGTGAAGTCGTCGAGGGCGGCCTGCGAGTTGTTGGTGGCGAGCCGGAACTCGCCTCTGGCGTGCAGGTAGTGCAGGCCGTAGCGGGTCTTGTAGATCGCCTGCGGGATCGGGCGGTTGAGGAGTTCGGCGGCGTCCTCGTACTTGCCCATCGCGGTCTGGGCGGTCAGCAGCGCCGCGAGCGGCAGCCCGATGTTCACGCCCCAGCCCTGCCAGGGCATGGTCTCCAGGGCGGTCTTGGCGTCGCGTTCGGCGTCGGCCAGCCGGCCCTGGCGGACGGCGATCTGGCTGCGCAGGGCGAGCAGCGGCGGGCGCCAGCCCTCGGCGGCGTGGCCGATCCGTTCCAGCAGCTGGTCGCAGCAGATGGCGGCGCGTTCCAGCTGGTCGCCGTAGATCAGCGCGAGCAGCGCGAACTCGGCCTGCTCCCAGGCCCGGTAGGTGAGGCGCAGGCTGCGCAGGACCTGTTCGGCGGCGAGGAAGGTGTGTTCGCGGGCGCGGCCGCTGAGCACCTCGTCGAGGACGGCGGCGGCCTGGAGCTGGGGGTCGGCGCGGACGGCGGCGGGGGTGCTGATCTCGTCGACGCGGCACGGCCCGAGGGGCGGCAGGTCGGCCAGCGCGCCGGGGTAGGAGCTGGAGAGCAGCAGTTTGACGGTCTGGAGTTCGGCGGCGGTGCGGCTCTCCACGTCCCACTGCTGGCACATGATGTGTTCCAGGGTGGCGGAGGCCTCGGTGAGCCGCCCGTGCCGCAGCAGGTACTTGAGGACGACGACCGACTGCCGTTCGGCGAGGTCGCCGGCGCGCAGGGCGGCGGTGAGCTGGGGCAGGTGGCGGACGGCGTTCCCGGCCTGGAGCTGCCATTCGACGCCGGCCAGCAGGGTGAGCACCTCGCTGCGCCTGCGGTGGTCGGTGCAGCTGCGGTGGGCGTGCTCGACGCAGCGCCGGGCCAGATCGGCGTCCCCGTCGACCAGGGCCTGCCGGGCGACGTCGCAGAGCACCTTGGTGCTCCAGGCCTCGCCGGGTTCGCCGGAGGCGAGCAGCAGTTGGGCGATGGACCGTTCGGTGCCGCCGCGGGTGTAGAGCAGGTGGGCGGCCCGGAAGTGCAGCCGGCTGAGCTCGTCGGCGTCGGCGTCGTGCAGGACCGCGGTGCGGACGGCGGGGTGGCGGAAGCGGCCGTGTTCCAGCAGGCCGGCGGAGTCCAGGCCGCGGATGACGCGTTCGACGGAGGCGGGGGAGTGTTCCAGCAGGTGGCCGAGGACCTGTGAGCAGCTGTCCTCGTCGAGGACGGCGATGCCGCGGGCGACGGCCAGTGCCAGTGCCTCGCTGCGGTGCAGGCAGCTGACGACGGCCTGGGAGAAGGCGTAGCCGGCGCCGAGGGTGGCGGGGCGCATCTCGGTGGGCAGTCTGGTGCAGGTGCGCAGGTCGTCCAGCAGGGCGTGCACGAGCAGCGGGTTTCCACCCGTCAGGGCGTCGACCCCGCTGGAGAGTTCGGCGGCGGAGACCTCGTCGCTGCGGTGGGCGTCGGTGCGGTGGACCTGGTCGAGTCGGGAGCCGATGAGCTCGTCGACGCCGCGGCGGGTCAGCGGGCCCAGCATGACGCGGCGGCAGTTGGGCTGGCGCAGCAGTTCGGCGTGGAAGGCGGGCTGCGGGTGCTGGGAGGCGGTGCGTTCGGCCAGGACGACGGCGATCCGGGCCGAGCCGAGGCGGCGGATCAGGAACAGCAGCCACTGGAGGGAGTGCTCGTCGGCGTGGTGGACGTCGTCGACGCAGAGCAGCACCGGCGACAGGGTGGAGAGCTCGAACAGGACGGCGCAGAGCTCCTGGACGAGGTCGCCGCAGAGCTGGGCGTTCTGGGCCTGCGGTCCGGCGGCGGCCGCGGCGGTGGCGGAGCTGACGGCCAGGCGCAGCAGGCGCTGGACGTGTTCGTGTCTCGCGGGGGTGAGCGGCGCGAGGCGCAGCAGCTGGCCGGCGGTGCTGAGCGGGGTGCGGCTCTCGGCCTCCGCCCCGACGGCGCGCAGGGTGACGAAGCCGGCTGCGGCGGCCTGGTCGCAGAGCGAGCTGAGCAGGACGGTCTTGCCGGTGGCGACCGGGCCTGCCACCAGGCCGACCGATCCCATTCCGTTCACCGCGTCGGTTGTGAGGCGGGTCAGCTGAAGCAGTTCATCGCCGCGCTCGATCAGTTCGGGTCGGGCCGTCATGTACCGCGCTCCTTGCTTCGGTCCCGGTTGCCGCCGCTCGGGGCCGAGGATTCACTGTGGGCCGTGGACTGTTCAAAGGGAGTTTCCCGGCGGTAGGGCGCCGGGCGCCGTTCCGCGGGGTGAAGGATGGTTCGGGCGGGAGGTCGGAACCGTCCGTGTGGTGGTGGTTCACCGCTTCGGACGGGGCCGTCACTGCCCGGTGACGGTCTTTCAGGAGCAGGGGTCGACGAGGTGTCTGGAGGTGTCCGGAGGCTCTGCAGCAACCGAATTGCCGACCCTGATTCGATGAATGCCGTATCCCGTAGCCTGGAACACTGTTCCCCCGTGAACTGGCGTCGACAATTCGGTCTGACCCGGATGAAGAATGGTCCGAGATTCAACCAGAACCGTGTCCGCGCGGATTCCATGCCCGTCCGCTCCACCACCCTGCCGGTCATCCTGGCGGTGATTTGGAGTTGCGGGACAACTGATCCGAACATAACACTGCCGAGCCCCGCCGGACGATACTTGTCGTCAGGAACTGATCAAGTTTTGCCACCCTAGGTGGGCTAGGGGTGGCGCTAGGGGCCCCCCATTCGGCGGGGGTAGACCGGGCAAGTGGGGGCGAACCGGGCAAAACACCGTTCGACCGTCCGTGCACAGGTCGGGCGCATCCCGTTAACCCTCGAACGCGTGTCCTGTGCGCGCGGCCCGCAGGTTCGCCGGCGATTCGAAGCTCCGGCGGTGAGCCGTAACTGTCCCGTAATTGTTGGGACATATACGCCGACGGCCGGCTCCCCTAGCGTTGAAGCTGAGGGGAGCCGGCCGTCGGTCGTCATTGCGCGATGGGCGGGAGGTTCGGCTGCCGTGCGTTCTTCTGCGGCCGCACGGTGTTCTACGGCGGTGAACCGTCGCAGCAGACGAAACAGTCGGAACAGTCCGCGCCCGGTGGGTGCGCGGGCGGAGGGACGGTATCGGTGTCGGTGGCGCGGAGGGTCCTGACGACCAGTCGGCACCGGCGGCGGCGCAGCGTGCTGGTGAAGTCCAGGTGCGGGCCCAGGTGCCCCACGATCCGGTCCGCGGCGGACTTGGAGACGCCGAACAGCGCGGCGATCTCGCGCATCGTCAGGTCGGTCCGCCAGTAGCTCACCACGAGCAGGACACGGTCGCCCAGTCCCAGCGTCCAGCGGCGTCCGGCCCGCGGGCCCTCGTCGCCGGCGAGCGGGCGGAGGGTCTCCAGCAGCTGGGCGAACTCCGCGGCGCCGAGGCCGGTCAGCAGCTGCACCCAGGTGGTCTCCGTCGCGCTGATCAGCCGCGGCACGACCGGCCCGGGCGGCTCGGTGCCGGGTGGCTCCGGACGCGGCTCCGTGCCGGCGCGGACCTGCTCGTCCCGGCCGGTCCCGCTGCTCGTACCACGTCCACCGCCACCGTCCCTCATCGCCCCAACCTCGTGCCCCCCGACCGACGCTCGCTTGCCCCCGAGGCGGGCGCTCACTCCTCCGGGAGGAGGACGGGCGCGATCTCGTCGAAGACGTCCCCGGGGCCGGGATTGGCCGGATCGCTGGTGCCGCCCAGGTGGCGCACCACGCCCCAGACCGCGTTGAGCGCGGTGGTGACCGCGCCCTCGGCGAACCCCGCCGTCCAGGACACGTCGTCCCCGGCCAGGAAGAACCCGCGCTGGCCGGCCGGCAGGTCGTCCTGCACGAACTGGGTGAACAGCCGGCGCTGGTAGCGGTACTGCCCGGGGAGGTTCGCCTTGAAGGCCCCCATGAAGAGTGGCTCGGTCTCCCAAGTCACCGTGATGGGTGGTCCGATGATATGCCTACGGAGTTCCACGCCGGGGTAGATTTCCGACAGCCGGGTGAGCAGCACCTCCAACCGCTCCTCGTCGCTCAGCGTGGCCAGCTTCAGCGAGTCGTCGTTCCACGTGTACGACAGGCACATCACCCCCGGACGGTCCGGTCCCTCGTCGAAGAGGTAGACCCCGCGGGGCGCGCGGTCGGTGAGCGTCATGCTCATCACGTCGTCCCCGGTGCGGGGATCGACGTCCAGCCAGAACGGTCGGTCGGTGAGCACGAAGAGCTTCGAGGCGCCCATGTAGTGGGTCCGCTCCACGGCCGTCCAGTGCTCCTGCGACAGCAGCGCGGGATCGCACTCGACGCGGTTCAGCAGCGTCCACACGTGCGGCGTGAAGACCACCGCCGGATAGTGCTCGCGGGCGCCGTCGGCGGCCGTCACCTCGATCCCGTCCCCGGCCCGGCGCAGCGTCCGTACCCCCGGGCGCGGCCGGCCGCCGTGCAGCGAGGCCAGCGAGGTGCCGGCCGGCCAGTGCCCGCCCGGCCCGACCGGCAGCGTCCACAGCCCGTCGACCAGGCGCCCGGTGCCGCCGTCCAGACGTACCTGGTCCTGGTCGGCGCCGGTGTAGACCACCCGCAGCACCTCCAGGATGGAGTTGGGGAAGTCGGTGTCCCAGCCGCCGGTCCCGAAGCCCACCTGCCCGAAGATCTCCCGGTGCCGGAACGACCGGAAGTACGGCGAGGCGGCCAGGAAGCCGTAGAAGGACTGGTCGTCCATGGTGCGCACCATGCGGTTCCACACCGCCTTCATCAGCGGGGCGTCGCGGCGCCGCACCGAGTCCTCCATGACGCTCAGCTCCGCCTGCTCCAGCAGCGTCTTCTCCCAGGCGTCGGCGACCTCGCGGTACACCGGCGGCAGGTCGTCCACCGTCCGCGCCGTCCGCCGCTCGCCGTGCAGGTGCACCACCGTGCTCGGCGTGTGCGCCGCGAGCGGGTTGGGGAACGGGCTGGTCGCCAGGCCCAGCGCGTCGACGTAGTGGAACAGCGTCGTCGCCGACCGCGGGAAGCGCATCGCGCCGAGCTCCGCCGTCACCCCCGGATCCCCCGGGAACGGCACCTCCCGCATCCGGCCGCCCAGCTCACCGGCCTCGTACAGCACCGGCCGCAGACCGATCCGCAGCAGCTCGTACGCGGCCACCAGACCGGCCGCACCGCCGCCCACCACCGCCACCGGGGCGCCCAGCCGCTCGGCCGGCACCCGGCCGAGCCCGGCCGGGTGCCGCAGCCAGTCGTCGTAGGCGAACGGGAAGTCGGGGCCGAACATGGTCAGCGGAGCGGTCACGCCGCGCGGGAACCCGCCGGTAGCGGAAGACATGGGACACCTTTCGGGGCCCGGTCCACCAGGGTCAGCCCAGCCGGGCGGGCAGACCCTCGTAGAGCTCGGGACGCCGGTCGAGGAGATAGGGAGTGTCGGCGCGAGCCTTCGCCACCACGGCCGGGTCGACGTCCGCCAGCAGCAGTCCCTCGACGGGATCCTCCAGCGACACCCGGGTGCCGTCCGGCGCGGCCACCGTGGTCAGCCCGCAGAAGTCCAGGCCGCCGCGCTCGCCGATCCAGTTGGTGTAGGCCACGTACAGCTGGCTCTCGAACGCCCGGGCCGGCACCAGCGTCCTGGCGACGAACTCCCAGGGCCGCATCAGCGCCGTCGGCACCACCAGCAGCTGCGAGCCGGCCATCGCGTGCGCCCGCACCGACTCCGGGAACTCCACGTCGTAGCAGACCAGCAGGCCGACCGTCAGATCGCCGAGCCGGGCCTGCACCACGCCGTGGTCGCCCGGCACGAAACGGGAGGTGTCCACGTCGCCGAAGAGGTGCGCCTTGCGGTAGGCCGCGAGCGTGCGGCCGTCCGCGGCCACCAGCCGGGCCGCGTTGTAGACCCCGGTGCCGTCGTCCTCGGGCCAGCCGTGCACCACGGCGATCGAGAACTCGCGGGCGATCTCCGAGACGGCCGCGCAGTGCGGGCCGTCCAGCGGCTCGGCCGCCCGGGCCAGCGTGCCGGGGCGCAGCGGGTAGCCACCCACCGTCATCTCCGGCGCCACCAGCAGCTGCGCACCCTCCGCGGCGGCCCGCCGGGCCGCTTCGCGCAGCCGCCCCAGCAGATGCGGGACGTCGGGGGAGCCGCACGCGGCCTGCCAGCAAGCAATCCTCATCGCGTGCGTCCTCGGGTAGCGGGTGCGGTCGTGTCCGGGCGTCCTGCGCCGCCACCGACGCTAGGCGGGCCCCGGTCGCGCGACAACCCCTGACCGGGGCCCGGCCCTCCCGTCCCGGCGGCTAGGGGCGGCAGGGGTGACGACAGGGGTGGCGGGCCCGCGGGCGCACGCGGTTACGTTCCACCGGGACCCGACCGATCCGACACGGCCGGCCGGGCCCGCCTCGAACCGCCGACAGAACGGGCTGACATGACGACCGGTGAGCCGGGGAGCAGCGCAATCGTCTTCCCCGCCATGGGCCCCTCGCGCTTCGCCGACTTCAGCCGCTTCATGGTGGCGAACGCGGCCGCCAGGGAACGCTTCGCGGTGGCCGACGAGGTGCTCGGCCACAGCGTCTTCGACGCGCTGCGCGCCAGCGACGACGACTACTCCGAGGTCGCCCAGGTGACCTCCTTCGTGACCTCGCTGGCCCTGGTCGACTGGGGCCTGGCCACCGGCCGGCAGGCGCCCGCCGACTACTGCGCCGGCGTCAGCTTCGGCAAGCTGGCGGCCGCCGCCCACGCCGGGGTGCTGCCCTTCGAGGAGGCGGTGCGCCTGGTCGCGGAGAGCGCCCGCTGCGAGCGCGACTACTTCGCCGAGCACCACAGCGACATCGTCACCCACTCCTTCGTCAAGATCGGCCCCGAGCAGCTCGACGAACTGCTCGCCGGACTCGCCGCCGACGGCGAGTGGTACGAGCTCTCCTCGCACCTCGACCACGACCTCTACATGGTCTCGCTCTCCGAACGGGCCCTGGACGGCTTCAGGAAGCGCATCGGCGCCGCCGGCGGCTACTCGCTCTACACCATGCGCCCGCCCGCCCACGCGAGCGTCTTCGGGCCGCTGCGCGACCGCATCGAGCGGGACGTGCTGTCCGGTCACCGGCTGCGGGACCCGCGGCTGCCGATCGTCTCCGACCAGGACGGCTCGCTGGTGGAGAGCGCCGAGCAGGCCGCCGAGTGGATCCTCGGCGGCTTCGTCCGGCCGATGCGCTGGCCCGGCATCGTCGACACGCTGGCCGGCCGCGGCGTCGACCGGATCGCCATCGTCGGACGCGACCGGCTGCTGCGCCGCCTCAAGTGCACCGTCGACAACTTCACCACCAGCACGCTCGCACCCGAATCGGCCCTCAGGCCCGCCGCCTGAGCAGCCCGGCCGACGGCCGCCCGGCACCCGGCGCCCGACCGGCGGCGCCCGCCGCCCGAGCCACCCGACCCACGGCGCCGGCAACGCGGCGCGTGTGCGCGGTCCGGCGCCCCGAGAAAGGCACCACCCCCTTGACCCACCACCCCGGTGCGGCGCACGGCACGCTCTTCGCCACCAGCGACCTGCACATCGGCTACCAGGAGAACCGCGCGATCGTCGAGGGCCTGCACCCCTCGGCCCCGGAGGACTGGCTGATCGTCGCCGGTGACATCGGCGAGATCATGGCGGACGTCCGGTGGGCGCTCGGCCTGCTCGCGGAGCGGTTCGCCACCGTCGTCTGGGCGCCCGGCAACCACGAGCTGTGGACCCACCCGGCCGACCCGGTCGCCCTGCGCGGCGTGCGCCGCTACGAGCACCTCGTCGCGCTCTGCCGCGAGTTGGGCGTGCACACCCCGGAGGACCCCTACCCGGTCTGGCACGGCGAGGGCGGTCCGGTGCGGATCGCGCCGCTGTTCGTCGGCTACGACTACACCTTCCTGCCCCCGGGCGCGGTCACCAAGGCGCAGGCCCTGGCGCGGGCGCACGAGAGCGGCGCGGTCTGCTCCGACGAGTACCTGCTGCACCCCGACCCCTACCCGAGCAGGGAGGCCTGGTGCCGGGCCCGGGTGGCGGCCACCGAACGCCGGCTCGCCGAGGTCGACCCGGCGGTGCCGACCGTCCTCGTCAACCACTACCCGCTGGTGCGCGAGCCGACCGACGTCCTGTACTACCCGGAGTTCGCGCAGTGGTGCGGCACCACGGCCACCGCCGACTGGCACACCCGCTACAACGTGGCGGCCGTCGTCTACGGGCACCTGCACATCCCGCGGCGCACCCGGCACGACGGCGTCCGCTTCCAGGAGGTGTCGGTCGGCTACCCGCGCGAGTGGCGCCGCCGGGGCCCCGACGTCCCGTCCGGCCTGACCCGGATCCTCCCCGAGCGGGGGACCCGGTGATCGAACGGATCCTGCCCGCCGCGGTCGCCGCGGTGGAGTCGACGGAGCGGGCCGACGGGGCGACCGGGGAGCTGTTCCCCGAGGAGCTGGCCCACATCGCCCACTCGGTGCCGCACCGCAGGGCCGAGTTCGCCGCCGTGCGCCGCTGCGCCCGCGGCGCGCTCGCCGCCCTCGGGCACCCGGCCGTGCCGCTGGTCCCCGGGCCGCGCGGCGAACCCCGCTGGCCCGCCGGGGTGGTGGGCAGCATGACGCACTGCGCAGGCTACCGGGCGGCCGCCCTCGCCCCGGCCGGCGAACTGCTGAGCGTGGGGATCGACGCCGAGCCCGACCTCCCGCTGCCCGAGGGCGTGCTGGAGGCGGTCGGCCGCCCCGAGGAACTGCCCGGGCTCGCCCGGCTCGGCCGTGTCCACCCGCAGCTGCACGCCGACCGGTTGCTGTTCAGTGCGAAGGAGAGCGTCTACAAGGCGTGGTTCCCGCTGACCGGCCTGATGCTGGACTTCTCCGAGGCCACCCTCGCCTTCGACCCGGACGGCGGCTTCACCGCGCGGCTGCTGGTCCCGGGGCCGGTGGTCGCCGGACGCCGGCTGCCCGGCTTCGAGGGCCGCTGGCTGGCCTCCGCCGGGCTGGTCCTGACCGCCGTCGCGGTGCCCCACCCCTGAACTCCCAGGGTCCGTGCACGAAAACGAAGTTGACGCGCTGTGGACGGCCCCGCGGGCTGGGGGAGGATAGGGGTACTGCCTCCCGCGACCGGTCGGTAACGTCCGGAGCGCGGTGGCGCGGCTTTCCCGGCCCCCTGGCGTCCGACGCCTTCCCGGGCCGGGCCCGGCCCCGCCGGACGGCGCGCCCGACGGCCGGCGCCGCAGCTGGTCCCGGGCCCGGACAGGGCCCGGCCGAGACCGTGTCGGCCGACTGCCGCGGTCTTTCCCCACGGCCCCGGATCCGACGCCCGCGCGCCGGAGTTGCGGGCGCGTCCCGCGGTGGCCGCCGAGTAGAGAAGGAAGAGTGAGCCATGGCGGCAAAGATCCTTGCGGAGGACTCGGCGGTGACCCTCGCCGCGTTCGAACAGGACACCCTGAGGGTCGCTCAGGTCCTGCGCGAACGCGGAGTCGGACTCGGCAGCCGGGTGCTGCTGAAGGCCGGCAACTCCGCCAGCTACGTGTCGGTCCTGTTCGCGCTGATGCACGTGGGCGCCTCGATCGTGCTGCTCGACCAGCAGGAGCGCACGGAGGCCACCGGGTCGGTGGTCCAGCGGTCCGGCGCCAAGCTCGTCCTGGTGGACGACGACGCCCCGGTGCCGGCCGACCTCGACCCGGTCCACCTCTACGAGCTCATCTCGGCCGCCCCCGAGGTGCGGGTCACCGACCGGCAGCTGGACTTCGGTGCCTGGAGCGACCTCGACGACGCGCTGATCATGTGGTCCTCCGGCTCGACCGGCGAACCCAAGGGCATCGTCAAGAACGGCGGGCGGTTCCTGCGCAACCTGGAGCGCAACGCCCGCCACATGGGCCACGGCCCCGACGACGTGCTGCTGCCCCTGCTGCCGTTCTCCCACCAGTACGGGCTGTCGATGGTGCTGATCGCCTGGATCGTGCGGGGCTCGCTCGTCGTCGCCCCCTACAAGCGGCTCGACCGCGCCCTGCGGATGGCCGGCCCCTCGGGCGCCACCGTGGTGGACGCCACCCCGGCGACGTACCGCAGCATCCTCGGCATCCTGCGGCAGAAGCCCGCCCTGGGGCGCTCGCTCGGCGCGGTGCGGATGTTCTGCAGCGGCGCGGCCCCGCTCGACCAGGCCCTCACCGACCTGTACGTGGAGCGCTTCGGCCTGCCGCTGCTGGACAGTTACGGCAGCACCGAGGCCGGCAACGTGGCCTTCGCGACCGCGGACAACCCGGTCTCCTGCGGCCGGGTCATGGACGGCCTGCGGATCCGGGTCGTCGACGACGAGGACCACGACGTGCCCGCCGACGTGGTCGGCGAACTGCTCGTGGAGACACCGGACGTGATGATCGGCTACCTGACCGCCGACGGCGGTGTCGATCCCGTCCCGCAGGACGTCTTCCGCACCGGTGACCTCGGCTACCTGGACGCCGACGGCAACCTCTTCGTCCTCGGCCGGAAGTTCGCCGTGCACCGCAACGGCTACACCCTCTACCCGGAGATCGTCGAGCGCAAGGCCGCCGCCGGGGGGTGTGCCACCCGCATCGTGGCGCTGCCGGACGAGCGCCGCGGCAGCAGCCTGGTCTTCTTCGTGGAGGACGAGCAACTGCGTGGCGCCGCCCACTGGCGCACCCTGCTGACCGAGCTGCTGCCCGCGTACGAGCAGCCGAACCGGGTGGTCGTCCTGGAGCGGTTCCCGCTCAACCGCAACGGCAAGCCGGACAAGCGCCGGATGACCGAACTGGCGCTCGCCGGGGCCGGCCAGGCGGCCGCCTGACGCCCCGGCACCCACCGTCCGCCGGACCGGGCGGGCCGCGGCCGTCCCCGCCGCCCGCCGGTCCGGCGGACTTCTCAGTCCAGCAGGCCGCGCTCCATCGCCGCCAGCACGGCCGCCGTGCGGTCGGAGACGTCGAGCTTGCGGAAGATCCGCAGCAGGTGCGTCTTGACCGTCGCCTCCCCGATGTGGAGCTCGCGGCCGATGTCGGCGTTGGTCAGCCCGCGGCCGACCAGGTGCAGCACCTCGCGCTCCCGGGCGGACAGCGGTGTCGGCTCCTGCGCCCGCGCCCGGAACAGCCGGCCCGCGACCGCGGGGGAGAGCACCGTCTCGCCGCGCGCCGCGGCCCGCACCGCGTTGATCAGGTCGACCCGCGAGGTGCCCTTCAGCAGGTAGCCGGCGGCGCCCGCCTCGACCGCGCGCAGGATGTCCGCGTCGCTCTCGTAGGTGGTGACCACCACCACCCGCGGATGCCGGGACCGGGCCAGGATCCGGGTGGTGGCGGTGACGCCGTCCATGGCGCCCATCCGCAGGTCCATCAGCACCACGTCCGGTGCCAGCGAGGCCGCCAGCACGACCGCCTCCTCGCCCCCGCCGGCCGTGCCGGCCACCGTGATGCCCGGCGCCGACTCCAGCATCGCCGAAAGGCCCTCGCGGACCACCGGATGGTCGTCGGCGATCAGGACGGTGATGTCTCGCTCGGCGGGACGGCCGGTGCTCATCGGGATGCTCCGTCGGGCTGGGCGGACGACCGGTCACCACGGCGGATGTCCGGAATGTCGGCATTGTCTGCGGTGTCTGCGGTGTCTGTGATGCTCGCGATGCCGGGGCCGTCCGGCGGTCCGGCCGCCGCCTCCGGGCCACCGTCGAGCGGCACCCCGTCGAGCGGCACCCGAACGGCCACCACCGTGCCGAACCCGGGCCGGCTGGACACCCGGGCCGTACCCCCGATCTCCGCCAGCCGCGCGCGCAGCCCGCGCAGCCCGTACCCCTCGGTCGGCTGCCCGGCGTCGAACCCGCGGCCGTTGTCGGTCACCGTCAACCGGACCTCGCGGTCCGTGAACTCGGTGCGCAGGGTGACCTGCCGGGCGCCGGCGTGCTTGCGGACGTTCGCCAGCGACTCCTGTGCCGAGCGCAAAAGCACCACGCCGACCGCCGTCGGCAACGGGAACTCCGTGCCCTCGGTGGCGTACCCGACCGTCAGACCGGTCTCGGCCGCCAGGGCCTCGCCCTGACGCCGCAGCGCCTCGCCCAGCGAGTTGCCGCGCAGCGCGGCCGGGGTGAGCGCCGCGACGAAGCCCCGGGTCTCGGCCAGGTTGGCGGTGGCGGACCGGGCGGCCAGCGCGAGGTGACGCCGGGCCAGCTCCGGCTGCTCCTCCAACTCCGACTCGGCGGCCTGGATCAGCGCGATGACGCTGGTCAGTCCCTGGGCCACGGTGTCGTGGATCTCGCGGGCCAGCCGCTCGCGCTCGGCCGCGATGCCGGCCTGGTGCGACAGGTGGGCCTCGCGCTCGCGGCTGCGCTCCAACTCCTCGATCAGCCGGCCACGGTCGCGGCTCTGCTCGACCACCCGGGTGATCCACAGGCCCAGCAGCACCGTCAGCGCGATCCCCAGCAGCGTCAGTGGCAGGATGCCCAGCACCTCGGCGCCCAGCCGGCCACTGCTGATCCACACCAGCACCAGCGGCACCAGGTTGGCGAACAGCACCACCGCGATCCCCAGCGAGGTCGGCAGGCTCATCAGCAGCATCGGGCAGATCGCGAACAGTGCGAACGCGCTGGCCAGATCGAGCGCGGCGGCGACCGCGAACAGCACCAGCAGGCCCAGCGCGAACCACCGGCTGCGCGGCGGCTTCTCACCACCGCGCAGCAGCGGCCGCCCGAACCCGGCGTACCAGGGCACGATCAGGGTCAGCGCGCCGACCGCTCCCGCCACCCGGCCCGGCGCGGCCTGCGAGGTGAGCAGCAGTCCGGCGGTGACCACGTACGACAGGCCGAAGTAGGCGTCCCACAGGCCGGCCCAGCGGACCACCGGGTCGGTACGGGAGGCCGCATCGCGGCGGGCGGCGGCGGGCTGGTCGGACGGGGCGTGAGCTGGCACGCTGACCAGTCCTACCACGCGAGGTCCGTGGCGTGCACCCGCCGCCCGGCGGCAACCGCCCGCCGCACCGCGCCGCACCGCGCCGCCCCGGACCGCCCGACGCACCGCGTGCCCCCGGACCGCCCGCTGTCCGCTGTCCGCTGTCCACCGACCGGTGGACAACCGGTTCCGTCCACCGGTTGTTCCACCCTCCTCCCCGCGTCCCTAGCGTGGAAGCAGGGAGGACGGGACGTCAGGAAGTCCTCCACGGACGAGCATCGGGAGTCGCACCACATGAGCGGGTTCACCACCACCCTGGTGGTCAGCGGGACGGTCCTGGCCGTCATCCTGGCCAGCGATCTGGGTCGCCGCCGGATCACCACCATGCGCCTGGTCCGGCCGCTGATCGCGGTGGCCGTCGTGATGGCGTTCTTCTTCCACACCCCGCAACTGGCCGGCAACGACCTCTCGCTGCAACTGGTCGGCGTCGGACTCGGCAGCATTCTGGGTCTCGTCGCCGGGGCGATGCTGCCCGGCGAGGCGGATTCCGAGGGAAACGTCTACACCACGGCCGGCGTGCTGTACGTCCTCTTCTGGATCGCCATGTCCGCGGCCCGGGTGGTATTCGTCTACGGAATCGAGCACTGGTACACGGCCGATATCATCGAGTTCGCCATCACGTACCGGATCAGCGGCCCTGAGGTCTTCTCGAATTCGCTGGTCCTGATGGCCCTCGCCACCGTCCTCGCGCGGACCGCCGTGGTGCTCAACCGTCGCCGTCGGCTCCTCGCCGCCACCCGATAGGAACAGGAACAGGACATGTCCTCAACCGAAGGTCTCCGGCTCCGGCCACCGCAGCACCGGGTGGAGCGCCGCGCCGTCGCCTGGTGGACGGTGCAGGCCTCGCTGATCCCCGTACCGCTGATCCTCACGGTCGCCGCCCTCTACCTGTTCATACCGCCGGCCCGCTTCGTCTTCGGCTGGGTGCTGCTCGCGGTGGCCGTCCCGGGCCTGGCGTACATCGCGGTGATGCCGCAGTGGCGCTACCGGGTGCACCGCTGGGAGACCACCGACGAGGCGGTCTACACCGCCTCCGGGTGGCTCTGGCAGCGGTGGCGGGTCGCGCCGCTGTCGCGGATCCAGACCGTGGACACCGTCCGCGGCCCGCTGGAGCAGCTCTTCGGCCTCGCGGGGATCAAGGTCACCACGGCCTCCGCGGCCGGCGACATCAAGATCCGCGGGATCGACCACCGCAGGGCCGTCGAGGTCGTCGAGCACCTGACCCGCACCACCCAGGCCACCCCGGGAGACGCCACGTGAGCCCCGAGCCGGCCGGCCCCACCGGCACCGGCACCGACGACCCCGCCCGGGGCGCGCTGCCCGGGCCGCGCGCCGGAACCGACCCCGCGCACCCCACCGGGGGCGGCGCCGACGGACCCGCCTGGCAGCGCCTCAGCCTGCGCTCCGTCCCGCTCCACCTGAGCTGGGTCCTGGCGCCGCTGGCCACCACCGCCGGCACCGTCCTCGGCGGGGACGGCACCCTCAACCTCCAGGCGCTGATCACCCTGGCCACCCTGACCGTGGCCTTCGGCGTGGTCGCCGCGATCAACCTGATGCGCTGCCTCACCACCCGCTACCGGATCGACCGCGACCGGCTGGAGGTCCACAAGGGCCTGCTCTTCCGCAGCAGCCGCACCGTCCTGCTGGAGCGCGTCCGCAACGCCGACGTCACCGCCAAACCGCTCTACCGGCTCCTCGGCCTCGCCTCCGTCGCCGTGGGCGTCGCCGGCGGCGGCTCCTCGGGCGGCTCGCTGTCCCTCGACGGCGTCACCCGCGACCAGGCCACCGCGCTGCGCCGGGACCTGCTCAACCGGCGCGCCGCCCTGCTCGCCGCCGAGGGCGCGCCGGCGGAGACCGAGGACACCGCGATCGTCCGCTTCGACCGCGCCTGGGTGCGGTACGCGCCGCTGACCGTCTGGGGCGTCGGCGGCCTGTTCGCCGCGCTCGGCGTCGTCTACCGCACGCTGCACGAGATGCAGATCGACCCCCTGGAGCTGGGCGCCGTACGCGGCCTGGTCGACACCTTCACCTCCGTCCCGGTGTGGGTCGCCGTCCCGGTCACCGTGCTGGCCGTCGCCGCCGTCGGCACCGCGGGCGCGGTCGGCCTGTACGTCGAGGGCTGGTCCGGCTTCCGGCTGGAACGCGAGGAGGGCGGCATCCTGCGGGTGCGGCGCGGGCTGTGGATCCACCGCTCGGTCTCCATCGAGGAAGGGCGCCTGCGCGGCGTCGAAGTGGTCGAGCCGATGCTGCTGCGCTGGGGCGGCGGCGCCCGGCTGCACGCCGTCGCCGGCGGTCTCGGCACCGCCGAGGAGAACCGCACCCGCGGCACCCTGATGCCGCCCTCGCCCCGCGCCGAGGTGCTGCGGGTCGCCGCCGAGGTGCTCGGCGCAGACCGCTCGCCGACCGAGGCCGTCGAGCTGGCCCGCCACCCCCGCCGGGCGCTGCGCCGCCGCATCAACCGCGGGCTGCTGGTCGTGCTGCCGGTGGTCGCCCTGGTGGCGCTGCCCGGGATCTGGGTGCCCGGCTTCCTCGTCGCGGCCGGGATCACCGCCGCCGTCCTGCTGCCCGCCGCCGTGCTGCTCGCCCTGGACGCCTACCGCACCCTCGGCCACGGCCTGGCCGGCTCCTACCTGGTGAGCAGGGCCGGCACCTTCGCCCACCGAACGGTCGCCCTCCGCCGCGAGGGAGTGATCGGCTGGACGGTCTCCCGCTCCCCGTTCCAGCGCCGGGCGGGCCTGCTGACGCTGTCCGCCGCCACCGCGGCCGGCGCCGGGGTGTACCGGGTCCGCGACGTCGCCGAGGGCGAGGGGCTGGCCTTCGCGGAGCAGGCCGTGCCCGGGCTGCTCGCGCCGTTCCTGGTACGCGACTGACCGGCCTACCCGAGGAAATTCCGGCATTCGCTTTACCGGGCCGCCACCGAGCGGTAGCGTGGCCCGACCGCGGGAACGGAATATCACCGAGAATTCCCGCCGCGCATTCCTCCCGGCCGGCGTCCCCAGGATTTCCTAGGGGCCGCCGGCCGAATCGTAGGGGTGATTAGGGGCCCCGTAGGGGGTTATCCGCCGCCCGATTCCCGTGGCACGCTGACCAACGGTGTTTGATACCGTCAGCCGGGTAGTGGAGCGCGCGATGATGAACCAGTCCGAGGAATTCATTCCGGAGTCGGCCGGCGCGGACGCCGATAATTCGGACGGTTTCTCGTCCTGGCGCACGCGACTCGCCGCCTGCTCCGAGGCGGAGCAGCAGCGGACCGTCCTGAACCTCGTCCTCGACCGGGCCAGGGAGGCGCTGCGCGGCAGGTCGACCGCCACCGTCGACGCCGACCGCCCGTTCCTGGAGCTCGGCTTCGACTCGCTCGCCGCCGTCGACCTGCACAGCCGCCTCACCGCCGCCACCGGCCTGCGGCTGCCGGTCACCCTGGTCTTCGACCACCCGACCCCGGCCTCGCTCGCCCGCCACCTGCGGGCCGAACTCCTCGGCCTGACAGGCGAGTCCGCCCCGGAGCCGATGCCCGAGGGCGCCCACGACGAGCCGATCGCCATCGTCGCGATGGCCTGCCGCTTCCCCGGCGACGCCAACTCGCCCGAGCAGCTCTGGCAGCTCGTCACCGACGAGGTCGACGCCGTCTCCGCCTTCCCCACCGGCCGCGGCTGGGACCTCGACGGCCTCTTCGACGCCGACCCCGACCAGGCCGGCACCTCCTACGCCCGCGAGGGCGGCTTCCTGCACGACGCCGACGCGTTCGACCCGGGCTTCTTCACCATCTCGCCGCGCGAGGCCCTCGCCATGGACCCGCAGCAGCGGCTGCTGCTGGAGACCTCCTGGGAGGCCTTCGAACGGGCCGGCATCGACCCGACCGCCCTGCGCGACTCCCGCACCGGCGTCTTCATCGGCGCCGAGGCCCAGGAGTACGGCCCCCGGCTGCACGAGGCCGCCGACGGCATGGAGGGCTTCCTCGTCACCGGCAACGCCGCCAGCGTCGCCTCCGGCCGGATCTCCTACACCTTCGGCTTCCAGGGCCCGGCCGTCACCGTCGACACCGCCTGCTCCTCCTCGCTGGTCGCCCTGCACCTCGCCGTGCAGTCGCTGCGCCGCGGCGAGTGCGGTGTCGCCCTGGCCGGCGGCGTGGCCGTGATGGCCGGCCCCGGCTCCTTCGTCGCCTTCAGCCGCCAGCGCGGCCTGGCCCCCGACGGCCGCTGCAAGCCGTTCGCGGCCGCCGCCGACGGCACCGCCTGGGGCGAGGGCGTCGGCATGCTGCTGGTCGAGCGGCTCTCCGACGCACAGCGCAACGGGCACCCGGTGCTCGCCGTCGTCCGCGGCACCGCGATCAACCAGGACGGCGCCTCCAACGGCCTCACCGCCCCCAACGGCCCCTCCCAGCAGCGCGTCATCCGCCAGGCCCTGGCCGACGCCGGTCTGACCGCCCAGGACGTCGACGCCGTCGAGGCGCACGGCACCGGCACCACCCTCGGCGACCCGATCGAGGCCCAGGCGCTGCTCGCCACCTACGGTCAGGACCGCACCGACGACCGGCCGCTGTGGCTCGGCTCGCTGAAGTCCAACATCGGCCACACCCAGGCCGCCGCCGGCATCGGCGGCATCATCAAGACCGTCATGGCGATGCGCCACGGCGTCCTCCCGCGGACCCTGCACGTCGACGAGCCGACCCCGCACGTGGACTGGGCCGCCGGCGCCGTCGAACTGCTCACCGAGGCCCGCCCCTGGCCCGAGACCGGCCGCCCCCGCCGCGCCGCCGTCTCCTCCTTCGGCTTCAGCGGCACCAACGCCCACGCCGTCATCGAACAGGCCCCGCAGGCCGCCGCGATCCCCGCCGCCGAGCCCGCCACCCACGCGCCCGCCGCCCTGCCCTGGGTCCTGTCCGCCAAGACCCCCGAGGCCCTGCGCGACCAGGCCCGCCGCCTCGGCGCGCACCTCGACGCCCACCCCGAGCACCGGCTCGCCGACCTCGGGCACTCGCTCGCCACCACCCGTACCGCCTTCGAGCACCGCGCCGCCCTCGTCGCGGGCGACCGCGACGGCTTCCGCCGGGCCCTCACCGCCCTCGCCGACGGCCTCGGCGCCCCCGGCCTCCTCCAGGGCTCGCCCGTCACCGGCGGCACCGCCTTCCTCTTCACCGGCCAGGGCAGCCAGCGCCTGGCCATGGGCCGCGAACTCCACGAGACCCATCCGGTCTTCGCCCGCGCCCTCGACCGGGCGATCGGCCACCTCGACCTCCAGCTCGAACACCCGCTGCGGGACGTCCTGTTCGCCGCCGAGGGCACCCCCGAGGCCGACCTGCTGCA
Source organism: Kitasatospora sp. NPDC088346 (assembly GCF_044740765.1). Classification (NCBI taxonomy): domain Bacteria; kingdom Bacillati; phylum Actinomycetota; class Actinomycetes; order Kitasatosporales; family Streptomycetaceae; genus Kitasatospora; species Kitasatospora sp. NPDC088346. The sequence goes on along the minus strand of NZ_JBIURH010000062.1, from coordinate 10,293 downwards.
CCGCACCGCCTACACCCAGCCGGCGCTGTTCGCCGTCGAGGTCGCCCTGTTCCGGCTGCTGGAGTCCTGGGGCCTGCGCCCCGACGCGGTCGCCGGCCACTCCATCGGCGAGTTCGCCGCCGCCCACGCCGCCGGCGTCCTCACCCTCTCCGACGCCGCCCTGCTGGTCGCCGCCCGCGGCCGTCTCATGGAGGCGCTGCCCGCTGGCGGAGCCATGGTCGCCGTCCAGGCCACCGAGGCCGAGATCCGCGCCTCCCTCACCGGCCGCGAGCACGCCGTCGCCGTCGCCGCCGTCAACGGCCCCACCTCCGTCGTCCTCGCCGGCGACGAGGACGCCGTCCTCGACATCGCCGCCCACTGGGCCGAGCAGGGCCGCAAGACCCGCCGCCTGACGGTCAGCCACGCCTTCCACTCGCCGCACATGGACGGCATGCTCGCCGAGTTCCGCCGCTGCGCCCAGGCCGTCGCGTACGGCGCGCCGAACATCCCGCTCGTCTCCACCCTCACCGGCACCACCGTCACCGCCGACGAGATCGGCGACCCCGAGTACTGGGTGCGCCACGTCCGCGACACCGTGCGCTACCACGACGCCGTCCGCACCCTGGAGGCCCGGGGCGTCACCACCTACCTGGAGCTCGGCCCCGAGGGCGTGCTCTCCGCGATGGGCCAGGACTGCCTGGCCGACCCGGACGCGGCCGTCTTCGTGCCGCTGCTGCGCGGCGACCGCCCCGAGGCGCACACCGTCACCGCCGCGCTCGGCCAGGCCCACGTCCGCGGTGCCGAACCCGACTGGGACGCCGTCTTCGCCGGCCAGGGCGCCCGCCGCGTCGACCTGCCCACCTACCCCTTCCAGCACGAGCGGTTCTGGCTCGGCACCGGCTCCGGCAGCGGCGACGTCACCGCCGCCGGCCTCGGCGCCGTCGACCACCCGCTGCTCGGCGCGGCCGTCGCCCTCGCCGACACCGACGGCGTCCTGTTCACCGGCCGGATCGCCCTCGACACCCACCCCTGGCTGGCCGACCACGCCGTCCTGGACACCGTCCTGCTGCCCGGCACCGCCTTCGTCGAGCTCGCCGTCCGCGCCGCCGACCAGGTCGGCTGCGGCCTCGTCGAGGAACTCACCCTGGAGGCACCGCTGCTGGTGCCCGCCCAGGGCGGCGTCCACCTGCAGATCGTCGTCGGCGGCCCGGACGAGACCGGCGGCCGCACCCTCACCGTCCACTCCCGCCCCGAGCACGCCGACCCCGCCGAGCCCTGGACCCGCCACGCCGGCGGACTGCTCACCCCGGCCACCGACCCCGAGGCCTCCTTCGACCTCACCGCCTGGCCGCCGGCCGGAGCCCGGCCCGTGGACACCGACGAGGTGCACGCCCGGCTGGCCGAGGCCGGCTTCGGCTACGGCCCCGCCTTCCGCGGCCTGCGCGCCGTCTGGCAGCACGGCACCGCGATCCTCGCCGAGATCGAACTCCCCGAGGAGGACCGCGACGGCGCCGCCCGCTTCGGCCTGCACCCCGCGCTGCTCGACGCCGCCCTGCACGCCCTCGGCGCCGACACCTCCGACGCCGCCGTCCGCGGCGGCCTGCCCTTCTCCTGGCACGGCGTCACCCTGCACGCCGCCGGCGCCACCGCGCTGCGCCTGCGGGCCACCCCGGCCGGCCGCGGCGAGGTCGCCCTGGAGCTGGCCGACGCCGCCGGGCAGCCCGTGCTGTCCGTACGCGCCCTCGCCCTGCGCGAGATCTCCGCCGAGCAGCTCGACGCCGCCCGCGCACCCCGCACCGACTCGCTCTTCCGGGTGGAGTGGGCCACCCTGCCGGTCTCCGCCGCCACCACCGGCCGCTGGGCCGCCCTCGGCCCGGTGTCCGCCGTCCCGGCCGCCGAGCAGCACACCGACCTCGCCGCGCTCGCCGCGGCCGTCGACGCGGGGCAGCCCGTTCCCGACGCCGTGTTCCTGCCGCTGCCCGCCGGCACCACCGCCGCCGGGGACACCACCGATGCCGAGCACGCCGCCGCCTCCGGGCACCGGTCCGCCGAGCACGCCGCCGCCGTGCACCGCGCGGTCCACCACGCGCTCGCCGTCACCCGCGAGTGGCTCGCCGACGAACGCTTCGCCGCCGCCCGCCTGGTCCTCACCACCACTGGCCCCGCCGACGGCCCGAACACCCTCGCCGACGCCGCCGTGCGCGGCCTGGTCCGCTCCGCCCAGCTGGAGCACCCCGACCGCCTGGTCCTCCTCCGCCTCGACACCCCCGACCTGCCCGGCGAGGTCCTGGCCGGCGCCCTCGCCTCCGGGGAACCCGAACTCGCCTTCCACGACGGCCTCGTCCGCGTCCCCCGGCTGGCCCGCGCACACGCCGCCGCCCCCGCCGACGACGCCGTACCCGCCTTCGGCCCGCACGGCACCGTCCTCGTCACCGGCGCCTCCGGCGCCCTCGGCACCCTCGTCGCCCGCCACCTCGTCACCCGGCACGGCGTCCGCAGCCTGCTGCTGCTCTCCCGGCGCGGCGCCGACGCCCCCGGCACCGCCGACCTGGTCACCGAACTCGCCGAGCACGGCGCCACCGTCACCGTCGCCGCCTGCGACACCGCCGACCGCGACGCACTGGCCGCCGCACTCGCCGGACACCCGCTCACCGGCGTCGTCCACACCGCGGGCGTCCTCGACGACGGCGTCCTCGACGCCCTCACCCCCGAGCGCGTCGACACCGTCCTCCGTCCCAAGGTCGACGCCGCGCTCCACCTGCACGAGCTGACCGCCGACCAGCCGCTCACCGCCTTCGTCCTGTTCTCCTCCAACGCGGGCGTCCTCGGCGGCCTCGGCCAGGCCAACTACGCCGCCGCCAACGCCGCCCTCGACGCCCTCGCCGAGCAGCGCCACGCCGCCGGCCTGCCCGCCACCTCCCTCGCCTGGGGCCTGTGGGCCGACGGCGGCATGGCCGGCACCCTCGACAGCGCGGACCTGCTGCGCCTCGCCCGCGCCGGCATGACCGGCCTCGCCGACGACGAGGGTCTGGCCCTCCTGGACACCGCCACCGCCACCGCCGAGCCGCTGCTCATCCCGATGCGCCTCGACCTCGCCGCCCTGCGCGCCCAGGCCGCGGCCGGCACCCTCCCCGCCCAGCTGCGCGGCCTCGTCCGCACGCCCACCCGGCGCACCGCCCGCGCCGGCCGGGCCGGCGGCACGGAACTGATGCGCCGCCTGGCCGGCCTCCCCGAGGCCGATCTGGACCGCGAGATCCTCGAACTGCTGCGGGTCCGGGTCGCCGCCGTGCTCGGCCACGCCTCGTCCGACGTGATCGACGCGGGCCGCGCCTTCAACGAGCTCGGCTTCGACTCGCTGACCTCCGTCGAACTGCGCAACGAGCTCAACGCCGTCACCGGCCTGCGGCTGTCGCCGACCCTGATCTTCGACTACCCGACGCCCGCGGCCCTCGCCGCCCACCTGCGCACCGAGATCGCCGGCGCCGCCGCCGACGCGCACCCGGCCCCCGCCGCCCCGGCCCGCCCGGACGACGAGCCGATCGCCATCGTCGGCATGGCCTGCCGCTACCCCGGCGGTGTCTCCTCGCCCGAGCAGCTGTGGCAGCTGGTCACCGGCGGCACCGACGCCATCTCCGCCTTCCCGGCCGGCCGCGGCTGGGACCTCGACCGGCTCTTCGACCCGGACCCCGACCACCCCGGCACCAGCTACGCCGACCAGGGCGGCTTCCTGCACGACGCAGGCCTGTTCGACCCCGCGTTCTTCGGCATCTCGCCGCGCGAGGCCCTCGCCATGGACCCGCAGCAGCGGCTGCTGCTGGAGACCACCTGGGAGACCTTCGAGCGGGCCGGCATCGACCCGGCCTCGCTGCGCGGCAGCCGGACCGGCGTCTTCGCCGGCGTGATGTACCACGACTACGCCACCCGGCTCGGCGCGGTCCCCGAGGGCGTCGAGGGCTACCTCGGCACCGGCACCTCCGGCAGCATCGCCTCCGGCCGCGTCGCCTACACCTTCGGCCTCGAAGGCCCCGCCGTCACCGTCGACACCGCCTGCTCCTCCTCGCTGGTCGCCCTGCACCTCGCCGTCCAGGCGCTGCGCCAGGGCGACTGCACGATGGCGCTGGCCGGCGGCGTCACCGTGATGGCCACCCCCGAGGCGTTCGTCGACTTCAGCCGCCAGCGCGGCCTGGCCAGGGACGGCAGGTCCAAGTCCTTCTCCGCCGCCGCCGACGGCACCAGCTGGTCCGAGGGCGCGGGCATGCTGCTCGTCGAACGGCTCTCCGACGCCCGCCGCAACGGGCACCGGGTCCTCGCGATCGTCCGCGGCTCGGCGATCAACCAGGACGGCGCCTCCAACGGCCTCACCGCCCCCAACGGCCCCTCCCAGCAGCGCGTCATCCAGCAGGCCCTGGCCGACGCCGGTCTGACCACCCAGGACGTCGACGCCGTCGAGGCGCACGGCACCGGCACCACCCTCGGCGACCCGATCGAGGCCCAGGCCCTGCTGGCCACCTACGGCCGGGACCGCGACCAGGACACGCCGCTGTGGCTCGGCTCGCTGAAGTCCAACATCGGCCACACCCAGGCCGCCGCCGGCGTCGCCGGCATCATCAAGATGGTCATGGCGATGCGCCACGGCGTCCTGCCGCAGAGCCTCCACCTCGACCAGCCCTCGCCGAACGTCGACTGGGCGTCCGGCGCCGTCGAACTGCTCACCGAGGCCCGCCCGTGGCCCGAGACCGGCCGCCCCCGCCGCGCCGCCGTCTCCTCCTTCGGCTTCAGCGGCACCAACGCCCACACCATCGTCGAACAGCCCCCCGCGGACGACCGCACCGAGCAGCCCGCGCCGGCCGCAACGGCCCCGCGCCCCCGGGCCTGGCTCCTCTCCGCCAAGAACGAGGACGCGCTGCGCGCGCAGGCCCGCACCCTGCTGGCCGAGCTCGGCGACGGCGCCGCACTCGCCGACGCCTCCGACACCGACATCGCCAACGCCCTCGCGACCGGCCGCGCCCTGCTGGAGCACCGCGCCGCCGTCGTCGGCGGGGACCGTACGGAGTTCCTGGCCGGCCTCGCCGCGCTCGCCGCCGGGGAGCCCTCCGGCACCGTCGTGCGCGGCACCGCCGCCGCCGGCCGCACCGCGTTCCTGTTCACCGGCCAGGGCAGCCAGCGGGCCGGCATGGCCGAGGAACTGGCCGCCGCCCACCCGGTGTTCGCCGAGGCACTCGACGCGGTCCGCGCGGAGCTGGACCGGCACCTGGAGCGCCCGCTGCACGAGGCGACCGCGGACCAGGACCTGATCGACGAGACCGGCTGGACCCAGCCCGCGCTGTTCGCGGTGGAGGTGGCGCTGTTCCGCCTGCTGGAGTCCTGGGGTGTCCGTCCTGATTTCCTGGCCGGTCACTCGATCGGTGAGCTGGCCGCCGCGCACGTGGCGGGTGTGCTGTCGCTGGCGGACGCCTCTCGACTGGTGGCGGCGCGTGGCCGCCTGATGCAGGCGCTGCCGCGCGGCGGCGCGATGGTCGCCGTGCAGGCGACCGAGGCCGAGGTCGAGCCGCTGCTCACCAACGATGTCGGTATCGCGGCCGTCAACGGGCCTTCCTCGGTGGTGATTTCGGGCGCCGAGGACGCCGTGCTGGCGGTCGTGGAGCAGCTGGGGGACCGCAAGTCCAAGCGGCTCACCGTCAGCCACGCCTTCCACTCGCCGCTGATGGGCGGGATGCTCGACGAATTCCGCTCCGTGGCAGCCGAGTTGACGTTCTCGGCGCCCCGGATCCCGATCGTCTCCACCCTCACCGGCACGCTCGTGTCGGACGAGCTGACCGACCCCGAGTACTGGGTGCGGCACGTCCGCGAGGCCGTCCGGTTCGCCGACGCCGTCCGCGCCCTGGAGGCCGAAGGCGTCCGCACCTTCGTCGAACTGGGCCCCGACGCGGTGCTGTCGGGCCTGGGCGAGGACTGCACCACCGAGGACGCCCACTTCGTCCCCGCCCTGCGCGCCGGACGCCCCGAGGCCACCACCCTCACCGCCGCCCTCGCCCGGCTGCACCTGCGCACCGCGGGCGTCGACTGGCAGGCGGTCCTCCGCGGGCAGCACGCCCGCCCGATCGACCTGCCGACCTACGCCTTCCAGCGGCAGTGGTACTGGCTGGAGAACCTCGCCGCCCCGGCGGCCGGCCCGGCCGTCGTCGACGCCGTGGACGCCCGCTTCTGGGACGCCGTCGACAGCGGCGACGTGGACGCCCTGACCGCGGCCCTCGACGTGAGCGGCGACCAGCCCCTCAGCACCGTCCTGCCTGTCCTCTCCGCCTGGCGCCGCCGCAGCCGCGAACAGGCCACCGTCGACACCCTGCGCTACCGCGCCACCTGGAAGCCCGTCGGCGAGGCCGGAGGGGCCCTGCCCGCAGGCGCCTGGCTGCTCGCCGTCCCGGCCGCCCTCGTCGAGGACGCCGCCGTCCTCGGCGCGGCCCGCACCCTCGCCGCCCGCGGCGCCGAGGTCCGCGCCATCGAGCTGGACACCGCCACCGACCGCGCCGCCCTCACCGCCCGCCTGACGGAAGCCGTCGCCGACGGCGCCGCCGTCGCAGGCGTGCTCTCCCTGCTCGCCCTCGACGAGCAGCCCGCCGACGGCGTGCCGAACGGCCTGCTGCTCACCACCCGGCTCGTCCAGGCACTCGGCGACGCAGGTCTCACCGCACCCCTGTGGTGCGTGACGCGTGGCGCGGTGGCGACCGGCCGTTCGGAGCGGGTGGCCGATCCGGTACAGGCGCAGGTCTGGGGTCTGGGCCGGGTGGTCGCTCTCGAACACCCGGACCGCTGGGGCGGGTTGATCGACCTGCCCGAGCAGTTGGACGACCGGCTGCTCGGCCGCCTCGCCACGGCCCTCACGGGCGCCGCCGGGGACCAGGTGGCGGTGCGTGCCTCCGGGGTGTTCGGCCGTCGTCTGGTGCGGGCCGTTCGTGGCGAGGCCACCGGGTGGTCGCCGTCGGGGACGGTGTTGGTGACCGGTGGTACGGGTGCGCTGGGTGCGGAGGTGTCGCGCTGGCTGGCCCGGGGCGGTGCGGAGCACCTGGTGCTGACCAGCCGCCGGGGCCTGGACGCGCCGGGTGCGGCCGAGCTGCGGGACGAGCTGTCCGCGCTGGGCGTGACGGTGACGGTCGCCGCGTGTGACGTCGCGGACCGGGACGCGCTGGCCGAGATGCTCTCCGCGCACCGGCTGTCGGCGGTGTTCCACACCGCGGGCGTGCTGGACGACGGTGTGGTGGACGGTCTGACGGCCGAGCGTTTCGCCACGGTGGCCCGTCCGAAGGTGGACGCCGCCCGTAACCTGCACGAGCTGACGGCCGACCACGACCTGACGGCGTTCGTGCTGTTCTCCTCGATGGCGGGTTCGGTCGGCAGCGCCGGCCAGGGCAACTACGCCGCCGCCAACGCCTACCTGGACGCACTCGCCGAGCAGCGCCGCGCCGACGGCCTGCCCGCCACCTCCCTCGCCTGGGGCCCCTGGGCCCAGGGCGGTATGGCCGCCGACGGCACCGTCGAGCAGCGTCTGCACCGGGACGGCGTCCCGCCGATGGCCCCAGCCCTCGCCCTCGCCGCCCTCCGGCAGGCCGTCGAGCACGGCGACACCGCGCTCACCGTGGTCGACATCGCCTGGGACCGCTTCCTGCCCGGCCTGACCGCCGTCCGCCCGACCACGCTCTTCGACGAGATCCCCGAAGCCCGGCAGACCGCCGCGGCCGCCACCGGGACCACCGGCGCAGCCGCCGTCACCTCCTCCCAGGCCGGCCGCCTCGCAGGCCTCCCCGAAGCCGAGCAGCACCGCGTCATGCTGGACCTCGTCCGCACCAACGTCGCGGCCGTCCTCGCCCACTCCGGGACGGACCTGGTCGAAGCGGGCCGCGCGTTCAAGGAGCTCGGCTTCGACTCGCTGACCGCCGTCGAACTGCGCAACCGCCTGAACGCCGCGACCGGCCTGCGCCTGCCCACCACCCTCGTCTTCGACTACCCCTCCGCCGCTGCACTCGCCGACCACCTGCGCACCGAACTGGTCGGCCGGCGACCCGGCGCAGAGACCGGACCGACGGCCCGGACGGCCGCCGACGACGAGCCGATCGCCATCGTCGCGATGAGCTGCCGCTTCCCCGGCGGGGTGACCTCCCCCGAGCAGCTCTGGCAGCTGCTGGTGAACGGCGACGACGCGATGTCGGGGCTGCCGACCGACCGCGGCTGGAACGTCGACACCCTCTACGACCCCGACCCGGACCAGGTCGGCAAGATCTACACCCGCGAGGGCGGATTCCTCTACGACGCGGCCGAGTTCGACGCGGGCTTCTTCGGCATCTCGCCGCGCGAAGCCCTGTCGATGGACCCGCAGCAGCGTCTCCTGCTGGAGACCTCCTGGGAGGCCTTCGAGCGGGCCGGCATCGACCCGGCCGCCCTGCGCGGCAGCCGGACCGGCGTCTTCGCCGGCACCAACGGCCAGGACTACCTCGCCCTGCTGATGAACTCGCCCGAGGAACTGGAAGGCCACCTCGGCACCGGAACGGCGGCGAGCGTCGTCTCGGGACGCCTCTCCTACACCTTCGGCCTCGAAGGCCCGGCGGTCACCGTCGACACCGCCTGCTCCTCCTCCCTCGTCGCCCTCCACCTCGCCGTCCAGGCCCTGCGCAACGGCGAGTGCACCCTCGCCCTCGCCGGCGGCGTCACCGTCATGGCGACGCCGGACACCTTCCTCGACTTCAGCCGCCAGCGCGGCCTGGCCGCCGACGGCCGGTGCAAGGCCTTCGCGGCCGGGGCCGACGGCACCGCCTGGGGCGAAGGCGTCGGCATGCTGCTCGTCGAGCGGCTGTCGGACGCGCGGCGCAACGGGCACCCGGTGCTCGCGGTGGTCCGTGGCAGCGCCGTCAACCAGGACGGTGCGTCCAACGGCCTGACCGCGCCGAACGGTCCCTCGCAGCAGCGCGTGATCAAGCAGGCGCTGGCGAGTGCGGGCCTCTCCGCCCAGGACGTCCACGCCGTCGAGGCGCACGGCACCGGCACGGCGCTCGGCGACCCGATCGAGGCGCAGGCCCTGCTCGCCACCTATGGCCGGGAGCGCGCCGAGGCAGAGCCGCTGTGGCTCGGCTCGGTGAAGTCCAACATCGGTCACACCCAGGCCGCCGCCGGCGTCGCCGGTGTCATCAAGATGGTGCTGGCGATGCAGCACGGCGTGCTGCCCAAGACCCTCCACGCGGACGAGCGCTCGCCGCACGTCGACTGGTCGGCCGGAGCCGTCGAGCTGCTCACCGAGAACAGGGACTGGCCGCAGACCGGCGGCCCGCGCCGAGCGGCGGTCTCGTCCTTCGGCTTCAGCGGCACCAACGCGCACGCCGTCCTGGAGCAGGCCCCGGCCGTGGAGGAGGAGGTGCCGGCCGCGGAGGCGGTGGTGCTTCCGGTGGTGCCGGTGGTGCTCTCGGCGAAGAGTGGGGAGGCTCTGGCGGCGCAGGCTGCGGAGCTGGCGGCGCTGGTCGAGGGTGACGAGTCGCTGAGCCTGCTGGATGTGGGTTTCTCGCTGGCGACGAGCCGGGCCGCGTTCGAGCACCGGGCCGGGTTCGCTGCGGCGGACCGTGCGGAGCTGCTGGCGGGGCTGTCCGCGTTGTCGGGTTCCGGGGTGGTGGTGGAGGGGCGTACGGCGTTCCTGTTCACCGGTCAGGGCAGCCAGCGGGCGGCCATGGGTGCGGAGTTGTATGCCGCGTATCCGGTGTTCGCGGACGCGTTCGACGCGGTGTGCGCGGAGCTTGACGGTCACCTGGACCGTCCGTTGCGCGATGCTGTCGCGGATGCGGAGTTGGTGAACGAGACGGCGTTCACGCAGCCGGCGCTGTTCGCGTTGGGGGTGGCGCTGTTCCGGCTGCTGGAGTCGTGGGGTGTGACCCCCGACGTGCTGGCGGGTCACTCGATCGGTGAGCTGGCCGCCGCGCACGTGGCGGGTGTGCTGTCGCTGGCGGATGCCGCCACGCTGGTCGCCGCCCGCGGTCGGCTGATGCAGGCGCTGCCGCGTGGCGGTGCGATGGTGGCGGTGCAGGCGACCGAGGCGAAGGTTGTGCCACTGCTGACCGACGGTGTCGGGATCGCCGCTGTCAACGGGCCTTCCTCGGTGGTGATTTCGGGCACCGAGGACGCCGTGCTGGCGGTGGTGGAGCAGCTGGGGGAGCGTAAGTCCAAGCGGCTCACGGTCAGCCACGCGTTCCACTCGCCGCTGATGGACGGCATGCTCGACGAGTTCCGTACGGTGGCGCAGCAGTTGACCTTCTCGGTGCCGCGGATCCCGATCGTCTC
>NZ_JBIURH010000061.1:0-35339 GCF_044740765.1 Kitasatospora sp. NPDC088346 | reverse complement strand
TACACGCCAGACTGCCGCCCACCACCAGCAGGAGCACCCCAGAGGCCCGTCACGCCAGCCCCCGTGACCAGCACGTTCGAAGATGGCGAAGCCTCCATGACGGTACGCCAGGAACGATGCTGTCAAGGGGTCATGACGCACCAGGCACTGGCCGAAGGCGTGCACAGGCCCGATGGCGGGATCGTCCAATGCCGCGCCCGCCCGCCAACCGGTGGCCGGGGGCGTCGCCGTGGGGGGACCGAGGATCCCAGGATCGCGGTGCGCTACCGTCCCGCCGTCGGTTCCCTGAACGTGTGCGGCGACTGGTACGACATTGTCGATCTGCAGGGCGAGCGCATCGGCGTTGCCGTCGGTGACGTGGTGGGCCACGGGCTCGTCTCCGCGCGATCTGCTCCAGGACGACCTGGGTGACCCGGTTGGTGACGGCGTTCTGGATGTCCGGTTCGGTGGCGAGCGGGGCGACGGTCTGGACGTACCGGTCGGTGTCGCCGACGAAGTCCGACGTCCAGACCGCCAGGACGGACAGCAGGGACAGCAGCGAGGCGATCACGATGAGGACCACGGCGCCGGAGGTCCGCCACCGATGGTGTTCCCTCTTGTGCGGCGCGGCGGCTTCCAGGGCGGCGATCCGCGCATGCAGTCGGGTCACATCGCCGGCGTCACCGCCCGCCGAGGCAGGGCGGCCGGGGCCGGGTGAAGGCGCGGGCCTGTCGGTGGGCGGCGGCACCGGGGGCTGCTCGGGCGGACCTCCTTGGCCGGGCCCGCCGCCGGTGGATTCGCCGGGGCCGGGCTCCGGTGGGGTCGACGCCATCGCATCCTCCTCGGGTGGGTGGCCAGCGGCCGCCGCGTGTTCTTCCAGGAGAAGGTCCGAGTAGCCCGCCCACCACCGGAGGTCTGCGTAAGGGTGGTTCGTGCGTGCGGTTACAGTCCGGGGTATGCGACCGAGAGGAGTAGCGCGGCCCGGCCGCACGGGGGAGCGACCGGGCCGGGCATCCAAGGAATAGAGCGACAGCACACGCTCCATCACCCCCGACAGTACGACCGCGTCGGGGACCGTCTCCGTACGACGCGCCCGGAACGGAGTTCGGTACGACCAACCGGAGGGGTGAAGCGTGGTGCGTGGCCTCTGGGAAGACGGACAGGCACCTGGGACGGCATCGAAGACGCGGTGGTGAGCCTGCCATCCGGCCATCGCGAAGAACGACCTGAGCCGCCGGTCGCGCGCGTAGCGGGCCCGTCTGCTGGTAGGGGAGCCCCAGCTGGGTTTCGAGCCAGGCCGGACCGCTCCCGCCGCAGGGCCCCTGCTGCTGGACGGCAATGTCCGATCAGTTGCAGGTCAGAGCAGCGCGTCGTTCGGGGGCTACGTCGATCAGCGGTCGAATCCGCCAAGTGCGCTGCCGGCTGCGGACTTTCCTCCCACGGTGTCGGTGACCGGCGCAGGCTTGAGGCATGAGCGACGCGGTCACCGCGGACACCAGCCGGCCCGAAGGCACCCCGGAGTGGCCGATGGTGCCTGGCAGGAGCGGACGCTGCCCGCTCGCTCCGAGCCGTGATCCATGTGGTGCCTATGGACCTCGTGGCCCGCCGGTTCACCGGCGGACCAGCCCGAGTCAGCGCGGAACCTGGCCCGGGGTCAGATGGAAGCTACAGGACGAAACGGACGTCAGATCCCGGTGGTGGCTTCGGCTCTGCCCTCTTTCACGGCAGTCTGCAGGGCTGTGAAGTCGTCCTCGTTCTGGTCGGCGTAGGTTTCGGCGAAGTCCGCGATGGCTTGGTCGAACCGGTCGGAGCCGCCGAGGTAGGCGGCCAGCGCGACCCGGTCGCCGGAGCGGGCGTGCGCTCGGGCCAGGGTCCAACCGCACAGCCGTCCGTACAGCGCCATGCCCGACGGGAGCATCGTCTCGATCGGTGCGGAGAACTTCCAGTCCCGCAACTGGCGCACGTAGAAGTCGCGGTCCACCCCGTCCGCGCGGGTGACACGGGTCCAGCCGAGGAAGATGTCGCTCTGGGCCTGCATGAGATGCTGTCCGGCGACGACGCGCTCACCCTGGTTGCTGTACTGGCTGCGCTTGGCATACTCCACCAGGACGGACGGCTGGGCCTCCTTGGCTTGCAGGAACAGCGGTTCCACGCCGTCCCCGGCATCCAGCAGCGCGATCCAGGCGCGGGTGCCGACACTGCCGACCCCGACGACCTTGCGGGCCACCTGGACCAGCGTGAACTGATCGACCAGGTGTCGCCGGTCGGACTGCAGGGTGCGCCGGTACTTGCCCAGCACGGTGCGGATCAGCTCGTAGATCGCGTCGGCCTGCACACCGCTGAAAACCTCTTCGACGGGGACGATCGTCGGAGGGTCGCTGACGATCTGCCGCCGACCGTCGACCAGGGTGGTGAGCTTGCCCAGCGCCTGCGTGCTGTCGCGGGTGTGGGCCTTGGCCAGCAGCTCCTCGGCCGCCTTGAACCGCTTCGCCTTCAACTTGGACCTGAACTGCTCCATGACCTCCTCGATGTCCACGTGCGCGTACCAGACCTCCAGGAACGGCTGCTTCGCGAAGCGGCGCATTGCCTTGCGATAGCCCTTGGCCGCCGCCAGGACGATCCTGCGGCGGGCCTTGTCGGAGAACTCGTTATCGCGCCCCGCCACCGCCAGACTCGCGGCCAGCCGCTTGACATCCCACTCGAAAGGCCCGGGCAGAGTCTCGTCGAAGTCGTTGACGTCGAAGACCAGTCGCCGCTCCGGCGAGGCGAACGCGCCGAAATTGGACAGATGCGCGTCTCCGCACAGCTGGACCCGCAGACCCGAGGTGGGCGCGGCCGCCAGATCCGCCGCCATCGGCAGGGCGGCCCCCCGGTAGTACGTGAACGGCGACACCAGCATGCGCCCGTGCCGTACCGGCACCAGATCCGGCACCCGCGACGCCGCCTGCCCCAGCAGCAGCCCGACCGGATCCCGCGATCTGCCCGGCCGGAACTCCCCGTGCGCCTCCAGTGGCACTGCCCGGCGGGCGTCCTTCCCCAGTGCCACCCGATCCGCCCGGCTCAAAGGCTCCGCCGCCGGCGGCGCCGCGCCCCGGGTGGATGCCCCCGCATGAGTTTTCCCGCCGGTCACGCCCTTTTTCTTCGCCGTCATGGCCACTCCCGTCGGGCCGCAGCCTCGTGTGCTGCTGGTTCGAAAACCGCCGTGAATGGCTATAAATGTACCTATTTCAGGCAGTCGCTACCACATCAGGTCCTAATCCCCTCGAAGGGGTGAGCTGTCGCCACGGTTGCGCAGCTCATTGATTCGTGTTGGCGCGGTCCGTTCGCAGCGGAACCGAGCAGAGTCCGTTCGTCGCACTCTGGACGGGGAGATCCGGCAGGCCGTGAGTCGCCGGCGCGCGACCCAACGGTGCGCAACGACGACAACCTCGTTCGTCAGCAGGGAAGTCCTCGGCGGTGGTCGTAGAAGCGGCGCGTCACTGCTTCGGCATCAGAACTGCTGAGGCCACAATGGGGTATGTCATCAGGCCCGAACCCGGCCACTCCGCCCCCGCTGACGCCGGTTCAGGCCACTGCACGGGGTGAGCACTGGTGGCCGGTGGCGCTGGCGATTCTGGCGGCCGCGTTTCTCCATGTGGCGTTGCCTGCGAAGTACCGGGTGACCCCCTCATGGGTCGTCCCGGTCGTCACGCTCGTACTGCTGGCCGCGCTGATCATCGGAGACCCGGGCCGCATCGATCGCCAGAAGCCATGGCTACGGATCACGACCGGTGCCGTCATCGCCTTCATGACGGTGGCGAATCTGCTCGCGGCCGCCCACCTGGTGGCCGACATCCTGACCAACAACAAGCTGTTCGCCAACAACGCCACCGGACTACTGGCCACCGGCGGAGTGATCTGGGCCACGAACGTGATCACATTCGGGCTGTGGTATTGGGATCTGGACCGCGGTGGTGCCGCCGCCCGCGCGCACCAGCCGTACGCGAATCCAGCACTGGTATTCCCCGAGATGCAGCACACGGACTACGCGCCGGCCACCTGGGTGCCGATCTTCGCCGACTATCTGGTGCTGGCCTTCTGGACCGCCACCGCGTTCAGCCCCACCGACATCTCCGCGATCAAGCGGTGGGCCAAGCTGCTGATGATGACGGAAGCGGTGGCGTCTCTTGGAATCGGCGCGCTGGTGATCGCTCGCGCGATCAACATCCTGCAGTAGGAGCACTCGGCCCTCGGGGTCATGGGATGGCTGAAGCCATGCCTGCTGTCCCTTCAGTTGGAGATCGGGGTGCCGTAGTTCGTGGTGGTGGTCGCTGGTTGGCGTGGGCCTGTGCCTGGCGTTGCCGGTGGTACACGCGGGCGATGGCCCGGCGGGTGCGGCGCCGGGCGGCCGTTGGGGTGAGTTCGGGAACATCGCCCTGCGCGCGCCCAACTCGGCGCCTCCCACGTAGAGAGCGACCGACCGACCGGGCGGATTGCGGCTGTCCGCCTGCTATGAGGCTGCCACCTGCGGGTAGAACGGCATGTCCAGAAGGCGGAGGACCGTTTCAGCCTGCTGCCCGTGGCGCTGCCCTGGGGGCCGCCGCAGGAATCGTCGTGCGGAGCCGACGACGGCGTCCTGTTGCGGACATGCTCCGGTCAACCGGCCGGGGAGACGACTCGCGTAGCAGCCACGGGATCGTGTGGCGGCGGTGGGGTGCGCAGGGCGAGGACGGCCAGGTCGTCGCGGCCGTCGCCCGGCTGGGCGTCGGCCAACGTGCGGCACAGGTCGTCCAGGGGCGGGCCGGCGCGGGCGGCCGCGATTCGGGCGAGGCGGTGAGGCCGGCGTCGATGGGGTGGTCGGGGTGCTCGACCAGGCCGTCCTTGAACAGCACGAGGGTGGAGTTGCCGGGGAGGGGGTGCTTGTGGTCGGGGCGGGGCATGTCGGTGTCCACGCCGAGCGGCAGGCCGGGGTCGGCGTGCAGGTAGTGGGCGGTGCCGTCAGGGCCGATCAGGCGTGGCGGCGGGTGTCCGGCGGTGCTCCAGTGCAGCGTCCAGTCCATCTCGTCCTCGACGCGACGGCCGGGGTCGGGAACACCCGGCCGCGCAGATCCATCCACCGGATCCATCAGGCTCGCCCTCGGATGGCGTGTTGGACGACTACCACCCCATGCGACGCGTCGCCGTGAACACGCCGCAAACTGCCCGCGTACCTGCTCCGGTTGGCGGTGGTGGTCACGCGCCGGTCCAGCCCGGGGCAGGGCCCCTGCCGTCGGTGCCGAACGGAGGGAAGACCTCGGCGAGGATCGCCGCGAGGTGGCGCTCCTCGACCCCCGCCTCCCGCGCCGCCCGAATCCGCGCGGCAATATCGCCGGGCGGACGGCCCGCCGGCGCCGTCACCCAGCCGCCCGCGTCGTCGGGTCCCACGGAAACACTGCCAGTCATGGGCGCGCCCCCGAGGCCGGGCATGCCGGCTCGTGCCACGTGGTGGCCACCACCGCCCCGCCCGGCAGCAGGTGCTCACTGCTCCAGGTCCGGCAGCAGAACACAGCCGGACACGGGTCGGACCGTGCCGCCGGAGCGGTTGAAGGAGCTGAAGTAACAGGCGCGGCGGCGTGTGTGGGCGGCCGGCGGCGCCGGCCGCCCGCAGTGGATCTCGTCATTACCGGCCTGTCCCACGCCCCGCGCCCGCCCAACCCCGAACCACCCGAACGGGGGCAGACAGGGCGGATACAGCGCCGCCCGGCCGCTGCCCGGAAGCAGCCGGGCGCAAACCGGGGCGACCCGCAGAGCAGGTGCGCAGCACACAGTGATGCCATCGGCCACCTCTGCCTGCCGGCTCCAACAGCTCGATCACAGCCGGGAGCAGGCCGCCGAAGCGGCTCGAAGTCGCTGCCGGCACGTCCACGGAAACCCTTGAGCCCAGCACCGGGCTGTTCGTGGGTCTGCGCGTTCCTGGCCGATCCGCGGATCTCAGGGCTCCCGGGGTCCCGGTGTGCAGGACCGCGCCAAGCGTCCCGGAATCGGGAACCGGCAGATCAGCCGACTTCGGTCGCGGCTTCCCGGACCGCCTTGTCGATGTCCTTCGAGCTGACGTCGAGTTCCTTGGCGACCTGCTTCTCGGCCTTCAGCCCGGCCTTCTGCACGGCCTTCTGCACGGCCTACGCGAGTGTGCTCTCGCCGACGACGACCAGAGCGGCCTGCCCGGCGTCGATGAGCTCCCCGAACTCCTCGACGTCCGCACGTGACATGCCGCGCCACAGGTGACCGCTCACCCCGCCCACGGCCGCGCCGACCGCGGCGGTGCCGATGATCGCCGGCGGGAACAGCAGGCCGACGAGAGCGCCGGCGGCTGCGCCGCCCCACGCCCCGTGCCGGGTGGCCGTCTCGTCCTTGTTCACGTGCACCTTGCCGTTGTCGTCCTTGGTGACCACGGAGGCGTCGTAGGTGCCGACCGCACCGACCGCGTGGAGGTCCTTGACGATGTCGCAGTCGGCTCGCGCCACAGCCTCGCTGGGGTAGGTGCCGATGTAGATGAACACTGGGTCGGGCTTCGCCACTTTGTCCGTCCTGCCTGTCTCCACCGCATCCGGAGAATTGCGGCGATGGGGTCCGAAGCCGCGTCACGAAGCCCGTGGGCAGCAGGTACCTGCTGCGGTCGGGGGCGTGCGGTCTTCGCCAGCAGTGCCAGGATGCGTGCCACCGGCCGACCGGGCACCTGGAGACTGGGGGAGCGGTATTCCGTCGCCTTGCCGAGCGTGCGGCGATCGCCAGAGGGGTTCTGGGAGCGAAGCCGCATTCCTCGCGCCAGCAGCTCACCGGCCGTTACGGACCGGGATTCCGGTCCGCAGGAGTGGATAGGGCGGACCGGGGGATCCGTAGCCCGCAAGGAGGTCTCGGGGCGCCGAATCTGCGCGCATCCTGCATCGTGACCTGTATGGCGATTCACCGGTTGTCGTTGCAGTCCTGAGTTGATGGGCAGCGGATGGTGCGGCTGGAATTCGAGGACCTTCCCCGGCGGAAGCGGCGCAGACTCATGGTGCGCGCACTACTACGACCGCTGGTGACCGCCACAGGTCTGGTGACGGCTTACTACCTGATCCCGATGGACAAGCCCTACAGCGCCACCACTGTGGTCGCACTCGTCCTCGGCCTGCTCGCGGTGTCCGCCCTCCTCGTCTGGCAGACGCGGTCGGTCAGCCGTTCCCCCTATCCGAGGCTGCGGGCCGTTGCGGCACTCGCGACCGTCCTCCCTCTGCTCCTCCTGCTCTTCGCGACGAGCTACTTTCTCCTGGAGAGGAGCCGACCGGGATCCTTCACCGAGTCCTTGTCCCGCTCGGATGCCGTGTACTTCACGGTCACGGTCTTCTCCACCGTGGGCTTCGGTGACATCGCCCCCAAGACGGGAGCGGCCAGGAGCACGGCGGTGCTGCAGATGCTCGCGGACGTGTTCTTGGTCGGCGTCATCGCACACGTCATGTTGGAGGCCGTGCGCAGGGGCCTCGACCGGCGTGTGAAGTCCGGGGGGCAGCAGCAGAACGCCGGCCCGGCCGCTCCGGACCGACCGGACGGCCCGGTGGGTGATGACCTCGGACCCGTTGGATGACCGTAGTGTCACCACCGCGCCGTCGCAGTGAGTCCGCCTCGAGGCAGCTGCGTCATGTGACAGCACGTCAGGAAGAAACCAGGAGCCGTGGCATTCACGACGGATGCCTGTGGCGACGGCTCGAATCGCGGTACCGCTCCAGCCTTGGGGCTGGCGGCCGCCGCTGCGGCCGCGGTGGCCCAGGCGCCTTCGGCGCCAAGAAGGGCGTCCAGCCCGGCTCCGAGTCGTGGATGTCGAGGGCGACCTTCCCCCTGAAGTCCTTCGCCATGGCCTGCTCCTCTGCCGATCGGTCCCGACCGGACCGAGGCTGGACAGGTGCGCCCGACGTCACGCATCGAAGGCCCGCGCCGTCAGGCGCCCGGAACTCGGCTCGCTCGAGCGAGATCCCCCTTCTCCTCGACGGGCCGAGGCGATCTCTCTGTCAACGCAGCGCCGCCGGTCCCGCACAGCGGGCTGGCGGCAGCGAATCAATCCCGCCACGATGTTCTGGTCGTTCCGGCACAGAGGGCCCAGATCACGAAGATGTCGATGGCAATCAGCACGATGGCCCAGAACGGATAGTAGGGAAGCCACAGGAAGTTCGCGATCATCCCCAACCCGGCGACGACGACACCGACAGCCCGCGCCCAGAAGGCACCACTGAAGAGGGCCACACCGGCCAAAACGATGATTATGCCAAGGATGAGGTGGATCCAGCCCCAGCCGGTGGTGTTCATCTTGTAGGCATAGTTGCGGGTGACGACGATCAGGTCGTCCTTGGCGATGGCGGCGATCCCCTCGAATATCGCCATCGCGCCGCCGAAGATCATCAGAACTGCGGCGAAGACGGTCCAGCCGGTTGCGAACGGCCTTCGGGAAGCCTGGGCATTCGTCGGCGTTCCGCTGACATTGCTGGCCATGTTCGAGCTCCTTCGACAACAACCTCGTCGCCGAATCGGGCGACCTGCTCGGAGACCCCATATCCAGGCTGCCATGTCGGCAGCCAGGCAGCACCTCCGGCGCTGCCCAACGCTCTTTCCCCTGGGGCCCGTCCCGCGGTGCCAGCGGCCGAGGGTTGCGTACGGGCGCGGCCCCGGCCTTGCCATCCACACCGGCGGCGCTGCCAGCGGCTCGGCGCGCCGCCTGGCCCCGCCCTGGCAGACCGGAGAACGGGGGGCCTCCGACCAGGCCGTTCTCTCGGCGGCAGGTCAATGGAGGAAGCCATACCCGGACTGCTGCGCGGCATCGCCTGTTCAACCCTCGGGCCGGCGGAGACGCTGTTCGATCCGTAGCACGCTCCGGCCGACCGCAGGCTCGGTGCCGCTGCGGCGGGCGTGCCCGGCAATCCGACTGTGACGCCCGGTGGTTGACTTCGCCAGCCTGGCCTCAGTGGTGGAAGCCTACGCGGTCCGCATCGTGAGGGCGGCCTTCAGTGAGGTGCTTGATCGCTCTGCGCATGTCCTCGGCGAGGAGTTCGATTTCGTCCCGGTCGACGCCGTGCCGCACCAGGACACGCTGGATGATGGTCTCCTGGCGGTCCGGCGGCAGCGGGTACGAGGGCACCTGCCAGCCGCGTATCCGCAGCAGGTCGGAGAGGTCGTACAGACTCCAGCTGACCGAGTCCGGGTCGGTCAGCGTGTAGGAGACGGCCGGCAGTGCGCCGGCGCCGTCGTAGAGCAGGGTGAAGGGGCCCATCTCGGCGACCTGTCGGGCGAGGTGTTGCGCGGTGTCGGCGCAGGCCTGGTAGACCCGCCGGTACCCCTCGCGGCCCAGGCGCAGGAACATGAAGTACTGGGTGACGACCTGTCCGCCGGGGCGGGAGAAGTTCAGGGCGAGGGTCGGCATGTCGCCGCCGACGTAGTCGACGTGGAAGACCAAGTCGTCCGGCAGGGCGTCCCGGTCGCGCCACAGCGCCCAGCCGACGCCGAGCGGGGCCATGCCGTACTTGTGGCCGGAGGAGTTGATCGAGGCCACCCGCGGAAGCTGGAAGTCCCAGGCCAGGTCGGGGTGGAGGAACGGGGCGATGAAGCCGCCCGACGCCGCGTCGATGTGCAGCGGGACGTCGAGGCCCGTCTCGGCCTGCAGGCGGTCGAGTTCGGCCGCGATCTCCGCCACCGGCTCGTAGGTGCAGGTGTAGGTGACGCCGAGGATCGCGACGACGCCGATGGTGTTCTCGTCGACGTACTCGCGCAGCTGGTGCGGCTGAAGGCCGGTCGCGCCGGGCTCGACCGGGACCTGGCGCAGCTCGACGTCGAAGTAGCGGGCGAACTTCTCCCAGCACACCTGCACCGGCCCGCACACCAGGTTCGGACGGTCGGTCGACCGGCCGGCGGCCCGCCGCCGGTCCCGCCACCGCCACTTCAGGGCGAGGCCGCAGAGCATGGCAGCCTCGCTGGAGCCGGTGGTCGAGCAGCCCACCGCGTTGCCGCCCCCGTCGGCGCGGGCGGGCGCGTGCCAGAGGTCGGCGAGGATGTTCACACAGCGCGACTCGATCTCCGCGGTCTGCGGGTACTCGTCCTTGTCGACGATGTTCTTGTCCAGACACAGGTCCATCAGCCGGCGGACCTCGTCGTCCGCCCACGTCGTGCAGAAGGTGGCCAGGTTCTGCGCCGCGTTGCCGTCCAGGAGCAGCTCGTTGCGCAGCAGCTGGAAGACCACGGACGGCGGCGAGGGGAACTCCGGCATGGACCGCTTGGGCAGCGGGCGCTCGCTCAGCGGCGAGGCGAAGATGTCGACGGCCGGGTCGGCTGCCGGCTCCTGGGCGTTGTGCAGAGCCACCAGTCACCTCACGTATCGGTCCTCAGATCCGAATCAGACACTACGGACCCGGCCCAGGGCTCGGCATGAGGACATACGCCATCCGGGCACGAAACGGCGAGCCCGTACTCCGGATGCCGGAAACGAGCCGTGCGGCTTCGATTACCTGCTGAGCTGAGCGTTCTTTCACCTCAGGGCGGCGTTCCCGGCGTCCAGTTGTGCGCAGGCACCGCCCGGTGCTGCCGGGGCTTCTGCCGTCGCGTGGTCCCGTCGAGAAGGACGCCATGGGGTAGCTGGGTGGTGCTCGCACGCCGGTTGCCGTCAATCACACGACCATGGCGCGCCAGCAGGGCTGCGTCCTCCCGGGGCCGCGGCTGGTCGGCCCACGCAGTCCAGCAGCAGGCCCGGCCGGATGTCGAGACCAGGCCCCCTCCTGCCGCCACGCCAACGCGACGCACACGAGTAGTCGGCTCAGTCCTGCGGACGGTGAGCGAGCGCCGTCAGCAGCCGTTCAGAACCTTCACCAGCCTCGACGCGCTCGTCCTGACGGGTGCCGGGCCCCTTCCGTGGCCCGGGAACAACCCAAGAACCCTGCACCCCGTCCATCGCGTCCGCCGTACCGCGGCAGACCCATTCCACCGTGAACGACTGCCACGCGAACGGCCCCGGTGCCGCGCGGACCGCACCGCAACAACCCGCACATCGCCGGCCGGGACCGACACCGCCATAGAGAATCACCGTACGCGGGAGCACCAACAGACTCTCGACTGTCACGTGCCGACACTCTCCCGGGGTAGGGCGTTCGGCACGTCGGGAGGGTGCCGGCACCCACGGACACGGCCTCGGACGGACCCACCCCGGCGGCATGTCCCACCACGATCGCGCACGGTCCCACGCGACAATGACGATCCGACCGGCCGCATCCCCGGCTTGGCAGAGAGGACGGCTTGGATGAGCAGCAGCGGCGCCTGGACCGCGGCGGCCGTGGCGGCCGCCACCGGCGGCTACGCGCTGTTCTCACGTCGGCTCGGCTCGACGCCGCTGTCGGCGCCGATGCTGTTCACCGGCCTCGGCGTGCTCATGGGCCCCGCCGGTCTGGACGTCATCGACCTGGAACGCGACGCCGGCCCGGTGCGCACGCTGGTCGAGGCGGCGCTGACCCTGGTCCTCTTCGCCGACGCGATGACCGTGCGCCGTCGGGACCTGCGCACCGGTGGCTTCCTGCCGCTGCGCCTGCTGGCCTTCGGCCTGCCGGTCACGATCGGAGCCGGCTGGCTGCTGGCCTGGCCCCTGCTGCCGGGCCTCACCGGCTGGGAGCTCGCGCTGCTCGCTGCGATCCTGGCCCCGACCGACGCGGCGCTCGGTAGAGCAGCGATGACCAGCCCTCGGGTGCCGCCGCTCGTCCGTGAGGGCCTGAACGTCGAGAGCGGCCTGAACGACGGGCTGGTGCTGCCGTTCTTCGTCCTGTTCCTGGCCGCGATCCCCGGCACGGCCACCTCCGAGGAGGGCGTGGACGGGGTCTTCTGGCGGACCCTGTTGCTCAGCACGGCCGCGGGCCTGGCCGTCGGCTGGGTGGGCGGGCGCCTGCTGCCCTGGTCGCAGGCCAGGCGCTGGGTGACGGGCGAGTGGCGGCAGGTCTTCGTCCTGGCCGTCGCCGTCGGCGCGTACACGGTGGCGACGGCAGTGGACGGCAGCGGGTTCATCGCCGCCTGGACGGCCGGGTTCGCGTTCGCCCTCGGACTGCGCCAGGCCCCACCGCTTCCCGTGGACGGATCCGGCGGGCAACCGGCCGAGCTGTCCGAGTACCTAGGCGGGCTGCTCGCGACGCTGAGTTTCCTGGTCTTCGGCGCGGTGCTGCTTGGCCCGGCTATGGAACACATGGACTGGCGGACCGTCACGTACGCGGTGCTCAGCCTGACGGCCGTGCGGATGGTACCGGTGGCGCTCGCGCTGGCCGGTGCCGGCTTTCGGTGGCCCACCGCGGCCTACATCGGCTGGTTCGGGCCGCGCGGTCTGGCCTCCGTGGTCTTCGGGCTCCTGGTAGCGGAGGAGAACGTGCCGGGCGTCCACCAGCTCGGCGTGGTCGTCGCGGCCACCGTCGGCCTGAGCGTGCTGGCCCACGGCATGTCGGCCCCGTTCCTCGCCGCCCGCTACGGAGCCTGGTACCGGGCCGCGAAAGCCCGCACACCCGATCTCCGCGAGGCTCTGGCCGCACCGGAGCCAGCTGGTCAGGCCCGGCCGGTGCGCCGCCGCCTGCGCTGAGGCCCGACCTGAAGAGCTCGGGCCGCGTACCGCTTTCGGCGGCTGATCGGCCGGTGATCCCTCCCGTGCGCTCTGTTACCACCATCGTCCCGCCGCCACTCCCTGGTCGCTGCCGGAGTCGTCGCTGCCGGCGCCGGGAGGCTGCCCGCCATCGGGTGCCCCGTGGCCGTCCTGGCCGGTGCGACCTGGTGGCCCGGCCATCATCCGGCTTCCGTTCCCGGCGAAAGGGGCGCACAGGTTCCGTTTCAGTCCAGCGTGCCGCGCCGACGGAGCGGCGGTGCTGGTGTCGGCACGAGCGGTCAGGTGGACTGGGCGATGCTGCGCGTTCCTCACTCAGGTGCGTGGCACCCGTCTCCGGACAATGGCAAACCCCCAGGTGTCGTTACGGGGTGGGGCGCAGGGCGGCCGGGCACTCGCGTTCCCGGCCGCCCGCTTCCGTGCCGGCGCTCGAACGACAGGCCGCCAATCGGTGGTCTGTGCCTGGGGCCCCTCAAAGTCAGGGCGAGCCGCGGGGAGAACGCCCGGTGGGGCCTGGGGGAGCGGGTATGCACAAGGCGGGTGAGGACTGGGGCGGTCAGGCGGTACCTGGTGACCTTTCCGAGCCGGGCCGGATCCCATGCTCGGCAGCGCCGGGTCGTGGAGCATGCTCGCGGCGTCCGGGGAGTTGCCGGATACGAGGTGTACGCGGACGCCGACGGCAGGCTGCGCGTGGAGATCATCGAGGTGTGGTGCTGCCGGCCGCAGACGGGCGCGGGTACGTTGCCGCACGCTTCCAGGACCTCGACGCGGTGGGCGTCGGCGCCCCGATCGTGATCGAGACCCGCGACCGCTGGTACATCGACCGGGTCGACGGTGTATCGCCGCGTACTGCCCCCGACGACACCGGCATCGTCGAGCCGGTGCCAGCCGGTCCCCTGTACCCGGCCGGGCCGGTAGCCTGCGCAGGCCCCGCTCGCACTGGTCGCGCACCGAGCGGTCGCGGCCACCGGCCAGCCCTGGGTAGGGGTCGGACGTTGCGTCGCGCCGAAACCAGCCGGCTGGCGTTTCGCGCGTATGCGTCAGCCGGTCGGTGTGCGAGGAATGGACCATGAACGACGCAGGCTCCTTCGGCCACCGGAAAGACAGGGAAGCCGAGCATTCGACCCGCGACACTCCCTCCTGCTGCTCTCCCGGCCGCTCGGCGGGGGCGCCCGGCGAGTCAGGGCCGCCCATGTTCTCGACGTGGCCGGTCGAGCGGTTTGACGCTGCCCGGACCGGCCTGCGGGTGATCCGGCTGGACGGCGGCTGGTTCCGCATGGGCAGCGATGACGCGCTCGCCTACCCCGCGGACGGCGAGGGGCCGGTGCGACGGGTCCGGATCGGCCCTTTCGTCATCGATCCGCACTGCGTCAGCAACGCCCGCTTCGCGTCGTTCGTGGCGGCCACCGGCCATGTCACCGATGCCGAGCGCTACGGGGCCTCGTTCGTCTTCGGCGGCCTGCTGCCCGACGACTTCCCGCCCACCCGAGCGGTCGCTGCCGCTCCGTGGTGGCGCGAGGTGCTCGGCGCCGACTGGAGGCACCCTGAAGGACGTGACTCCGACCTGACGGACCGCCAGGACCACCCGGTGGTCCACGTCTCCTGGAACGATGCCCTCGCCTACTGCACCTGGGCCGGGCTGCGACTGCCCACCGAGGCCGAGTGGGAGTACGCCGCCCGTGGCGGACTCGAGCAGCAGCCTTTCCCCTGGGGCGACGAACTCCGCCCCGGCGGCCGGCACCGGATGAACGTGTGGAACGGCTCCTTCCCCGACCACAACACGCTTGAGGACGGCCACCTGGGCACCTGCGCTGTGGACGCCTTCCCCCCGAACGGCTACGGCCTCCACAACATGACCGGAAACGTCTGGGAGTGGACGGCCGACTGGTTCCTCCCCACCGGGCACGCCACCGGCCCCCGCGCGGACCCTACCGGCCCCGCGACCGGCACCGTGCGCGCCCTTCGCGGCGGCTCCTACCTCTGCCACGCCTCGTACTGCCGCCGCTACCGGGTCTCCGCCCGAATGCCCAACACGCCCGACTCCTCCACCGGCAACATCGGCTTCCGCTGCGCAGGCCCGGCTGATCGATGACCGGCACGTACTTTCCCCTCTGCGCTTCCTGGGGTCACTCGCGCCGGTCGACGTGCTCCGCGGGAGACTACGGCACGCGCAGGAGCGCGCTCGGATCGCTCGACCACCTGGTCCTTGCGGCCGTCGCGGCCGAGCACGACGCCCCCGCGACCGCCCGGGCCCAGCTCGACCTGGCAACTGCGCAGGACCGTTCCCGGAACCCGGCGCGGTCGCGTAGGCCACTGCCGTCGCTTCCCGGCCGACGCCGCCTCGGGCGACGGGAGAGCGCGCGCCGTCCTCTTCACGATCGGCTCGGCCCCGCCTCTCAGCGGCCCTACGCGACCTCGGCATCTGTGACGGCGCTATCGAGCTCGAGACCTCGGTCAATCGCCAAGGCCACGGCTTCCAGCGCGCAGTCTGG
The DNA here is from genome assembly GCF_044740765.1 of Kitasatospora sp. NPDC088346. Classification (NCBI taxonomy): domain Bacteria; kingdom Bacillati; phylum Actinomycetota; class Actinomycetes; order Kitasatosporales; family Streptomycetaceae; genus Kitasatospora; species Kitasatospora sp. NPDC088346. Next base: position 20,270 of record NZ_JBIURH010000061.1, on the reverse strand, counting down.
TCATGCCCCTTCTGGTACGACCTGGGCCGACAGTGAGCTTGGGATCAGCGCCGGTCCCGGCGGTCCTCCCGGCGGTCTTGACGGTCGTCCCGGCGGTCCTCGCGCCGGTCACTGCGGCGACCGACCCCGTGGGCGACGACAGCTGCCGTGCCCGCGACAGCCGCTGTGCGAGCAACGGGGGCGCCGATGACCCCACGTCGACCTCTGCGCATGGGCCCGAGTGGCATCTCATTCTCCTTCTTCGTCGGCTTCGATCGAGGCCAGGATGGCCTGGATCGGAATCCGGCCGTTGGCGATGAGCTGGCCTCCCGAGCGGCGTGCGGCGGCGGCGAAGGGACCCGCCCACAGGTTTTCCCAGACCAGCACTCCGGCGGTCGTGCCGGGTTCCATGGCGGCGGCCAGGTTGATGACGTCCTCTTCGGCGAGCAGGCCCGCCAGCTGCGCCTCTGCGGCGCGCAGTTCGCCGGCGTCTTGGAGGTCATCGACCTCCACGACGTCCAGCTCGCCGTCTGCCCCCTTCGTCAGGATGACCAGGTCTAGGACCCGGATGGTCCCCGAGGCGACCAGCTTGTCTAGCTCTGCGGCCATCCCGCCGGTGAAGTGCGAGGTGGCCGGCGGGAACTCGACGACGAGGTAGTCGACCGGTCCCAGTTCGTCGGTGTCAGGTGATGTCACGTCTCAGCTTCCGTTCTCTCAGTGAGCACCGTTCGAGGTCAAGCACCTTGCTCGGTGACCGACAGGTTCTGAGACCTCAGGTTCAGACCGGCCTACTCGCCCGGTCCAGCTCAGAGCGCCCACGTGATGAAGATGTCGACAACGATGGGCAGGATGGCCCCGAAGGGGTGAAACGCGGCCGGAGGGTCGGACTCCGCCCGACTAAGGAAGCCGGATCGGTCCTCGCTGGTCGGAGTGGGTCCTCGACGGACTCCATCGCCAGCCTTACACGGTGGCTGTAGGCCCGCATCCTGACCGAAGTCCCGGCCGGGAGGCGGCAGATGCCAGCTATTTCGACCGTGACCAGGCCAACGCCGAACTCAGCGAGCAGCAGGCTCAGCGGGACATCCGTGAGCGGACCGGTGACGGTCGGTGCCACGGCCATCCGGCCGGGCCTCGTCCGCTCCGGCCGGCTCGCAGCCAGGGGCGAGGCCCGGAGGCGGTGCTACGTGGTCGGTCCCGACCTGTGGGAGGAGTTCGTGAACCCAGGCCGCTGCGTGATCTGTATCCGTAGACACGACCGGTCGGCGATCCCATGCACGAGTCCGCACTCACCCGGTATCCGAGTCTGTGCTGACCTGGGTCTGTACGGTCTTGGGTTCCTGTTCAGTTCACATGCGATTGTCGCTCAGAGCGATGGCACGAGAGCTGGAGCTCCTCGTGGAGAGAGGGAGGTCGCCGCCGCCCGCGTCCATGGCCGTCGCGCCCAGACGGCGGTGATGACCGCGGTCCTGCCCACCGACCCGCCTCGCGGCATCGAGGTCGAGGTGACGCTCCCGGGCGCCCTCGGCGGCGATCCGGTATGCATCATGCTTGTGGATGGCGAACGCAGGCCCATGCCCGCCCGGGAGAGGTTCCCCGGCGGTCGCGGCCGACGGAGGCGTCCTGGTACTCCTGACCGTGCCCGGGCGCCTGACCAGGCGTGTCGGCGACGGCCTCGGCCAGCAGGACTCGGCCTCCCCGCAGATGGCGCGCTGAACCAACGCGACGTGCCCATACTCCGTCGGTCGGCTGGGTGGCCCGGGCGGGGCCGTGGAGATGATCGTAGACGCCTGTTCGGTGCGGCTGGGGTGAGGCCGTGGCAGGCATCCCGGCAAGCCGGGATCTTCACGCGGGAATCGTCGGCGGCTTCTCGGTGGTCGGCTCTCCCCGCACGTGTGGAACCGGGCGTCGAAGAGCGTTTCCCGGTGCACCGATGCCATACCGGGGGACGGCACGGCTGAGCGGGGGTCGAAGCCGTGTCCTGCTTGACTCGTCAGGCCGGTCCCAGGACAGTCACGTTGAGTGTTCGCTGTGGATCGCCCGCTGGAGGCCTGCGCGTGTCCGACTATCCGACCGGGGTTGTGACGCACCGTGGCCGTTCCGTGGGAGCCTGTCGGTGACCACGGACCAGATCCTCGTCGGTCTGGGGCTGACCGTGGTGCTCGCGGTCGGTTCCCAGGTGCTGGCAGCTCTCCTGCGTGTTCCGGCGTTGATCGTCCTGTTGCCGGTCGGGTTCACCGCGGGGGCGCTGACCGACGACATCAATCCCACCAACCTGCTGGGCCCGGCCTTCTCGCCGCTCGTGTCGCTGTCCGTGGCGTTGATCCTCTACGACGCCGGCCTCGGCCTCGATCTGGCTCACCTCAAGGGACACACCCGGCGTGTCGTGACCAGGCTGCTCTGGCTCGGCGTCCTCCTCACATGGGCTTTCGCGACACTCTTCGCCGAACTGTTCCTCGGGATGTCCAGCCGTGCCGCAGTGATGCTCGGGGCGATCCTCGTCGTCTCCGGACCGACGGTCGTCGGTCCGCTGCTCAGCTTCGTGCGACCGGTGGAGCGCCTTCAGCGGATCCTCACCTGGGAGGGTTCGCTGATCGACCCGATCGGCGGCATTCTGGGCGCCCTGGTGTTCCACTCGGTGACCTCCAGCACGTCCGAGTCGCTGGGCCGTCAGATCCTGGCGTTCCTGGGGAGCATCGCGGTAGGCCTGGCCGGCGGTGTCGTCGGCGCCGTGGCACTGTGGCTCCTGCTGGGAAGGCTCCACCTCCCCGAGACGCTCGGCACCACGGCCCAGCTCGCCGCGGTGATCGGTGTGGCCGCGGCCTGTGATGCGATCCGGGACGACACCGGGCTGATCGCCGCCGTCGCCATGGGAGTGGCCGTCGCCAACCTCAAGGCCTTCGACGTGCCCGCGCGCAACCCGTTCTTCGAGACGGTTGTGCAGCTGGTCCTGGGGCTGCTGTTCATCTCGATCTCGGCCACCATCACCCCCGACTCCCTGAAACACCTTGTGCTGCCGACGCTCGGCCTGGTCGCCGTGCTCGTGCTTGTCACCAGACCGCTGGTCGCGGCGATTTCCACCCTCCGCACGGATCTCACCAAGGGCGAGCGCGCCTTCGTCGGGTGGATGGCACCACGGGGAATCGTGGCGGCCGCCAACGCGTCGACCTTCTCCGCCTCGCTGGTGGCCGACGGGGTCGGCGGGGCCTCGAAGATCCTCCCGGCCACCTTTCTGGTCATTGTTGCGACCGTGACGCTCTACGGCTTCACGGCGGTGCCCGCGTCGAGGCTGTTCGGCGTCAGACGGCCCGCCCGCTCCCGGCCGCTGCTGGTGGGAGGTTCCCGATGGGTGGTGGACCTGGGCCGGGCCCTGAAGTCCGCAGGGCTGGACGTACTGATGTGGGCGGGACTCGAACGGGAGCGCGACCGGATCAGGGAGTCGGGACTCGAACTCGCACCGGGCGAGCTGCTGGCGGCGGCCACCGGGCAGGGCGCCGAGATCGAGGGCATCACCGCCGTACTCATGCTGACCGACGAGGACGACTTCAACGCGCTCGCCGCGACCATGTTGCGGGGCAACCTGGAGGGCCCGGTCTACCGCGTCGGGCCGACCCGCCGCAGACACGGGGTCGTGGCTCCGTCCACCGGTGGCAAGATCCTCTTCGGTGACGCCCTGACCGGGCCTGCCCTGGCACACTGGTATGCCGAGGGGGCCAGGATCGCGGCGCTGCCGGTCCAGGACGGGATCCCGGCCGGAGCTGCCCTCCTGTTCCGGGTGCGCGCGGACGGAGCACTCGCCCCGGTGATCGAGGACGGTACTCCGCTCCCGAAGGAAGGAGACATCGCCGTGCTGCTCGGCCCCCCGCCGGACGGGCCGGACCAGCCGGGCAGGTAAGGGCGGCCCGGCCAGAGGCAACCGCCCGGACCAGGACATTGGGCCCGCCTGAACGACCATCACTTCACCGCCGCCGGCACAGCAGCGGTGAGCCGGCCGGTGCGCGGCGGAGATCGGGCGGCCTCTGAAGGCCACCGCCGGCCTGGTGGGCTCTTGGCGAACATCGGCGCGTACCCCGCAGCCACCAACACCGGCGTACGTCCCCTTGCGCCCGAGACGCTCGCCCGGGAGAACGGCGTCATCCGAGCGGCCTTGCCGAGCACCCCCGATGGCGACTGGGAGGCGCGCTGCTCAGCTTCACAGCAGACTTGCCACATGGTGTTCGCACTGCTCGCCGTGCTGGGCGTGAACCTGATCGTGATTGTCCTCCTTCTGGCTGGAGTGCTGGCGCGACGACGTTGGATCCGCCGTCAGCCGACCGCCTTCGCGGGCGCGATCCGGGTGGTCGAGGGCGCGGTGACGGGGTTGTCCGCCAGATGGCGGCGCGGATACGGCCGCTGGGTACGCGATGTTCTCGTCTGGGAGAAGGCCCCCTTCCTGTTCCGAAGCGGATTCGTTCTGGCTGACGGCCTGGCGGGGCCGGACCGAGCAGCCGAGCCGGGCGAGGTGAAACGTCTCGGGAAGAGCGTCACGGTTGTGTCCGGGCGGTTGAGGGCGGTGCCCGGCTAGAGACCGCCGCTCCGGTGGGGGACCGCGAACGGGCACACGGTCAATTCCGCCCTCCCGAGCGGACCACGGGCGCTTCCTGAGGTCGCGACGCAGGCGGCGAACTTCGATTCGTCGTTCGCTGGAACGCGGAGGCAGGCAGCGATGCTGTTTCGGTCTGCCTTGGCGTGGCGGTGACTCGCTGTCCGACCGTCCGACTCTGGCCAGAGGCTGGGATGTACGACCTGACCGCTCCGGCGATCGGGTGACCGTGCGCGGTGACGATCTGCCGTCTGTGGGGCACGTTGCCGGATGGAGCGGCGGCTTGCCTCGGGCGCGGACACAGGGTCGCACCCGGTGGCGGTAGTGGCGGGGCTTGGGGAGGGGTGTCGAGGTGCCGCCCGCGGCTCTCCTCGCGGGCATGGCCAGTCCGGCCGGCTGCCGGTCGTGGTCGGCGTCCGGGTTGCTCGCGGATGATCACCGCCCGGATGCTGCCCGACGCGGCAGATCGAGGACCTTCCCGACGGCCACTGGAACCTGCTCGCCGACCGCTGGAGAGCCGTTCCCAGGACGCTCGTGTGGGACAACGAAGCCGGTGTAGGCAAAGGGCGGGCTGGCCGGTGCGTTCGACGCGGTCGCGAGTCTGCTCGCAATCAGGGTGATCTTGTGTCGGCCCCGCGATCCGGAGGCCACGGGCCTGGCCGAGTGCGCCAACCGCCACCTGGAAACCAGCTTCCTGCCCCGCCGGGTCTTCACAGGTGCCCCGAGGATTTCAGCAACCAGCTGATCGCCCGGCCGCTGATTGCCACCAGGCGCCGGCACCGCCCGCTCGATGCCCGGCCTGTCGACCGCTGGTAGGCGGACCGCGCCGCGATGCCGCCCGTCCTGCCCGTTTATGGCCGCACTGGTGGCGATTCCACACCCGTATCGGCTGCGACCACTACGTCCGCGTCGGCACGGTTTGCTACTCGCCCATCCTCGCGCCATCGGGCGGACGGCATGGTTCGGTCGGACAATGAGGAGGCCGCCGTCATCGCCGGCAACGACATCGTGGGCCGCCATACCCGCCGCTGGGCCGGGCACCGGGCCTCACTGACAGAGCGCGACGCCGCGGCCCGCCTCCTGCACGGTGAGGTCATCCACCAGCAGGCCGCCGCGCGGGCGGCCACCGCCCCTACCGCGATGCCGGGCCCCGGACAGCCCCGGCATCGCGGTCGAGCAATGCGACCTGGACACTTACGACCGAATGTTCACTACCTTCGGGAACGGCACCGGACCGGAGGACACCCGATGCCCCGCAGCACCACGACTGCCGCCGCCGACGCGGCCGAGGCGATGGCCAGGCGGTACACACGGGGCCGGCAGGCCGCCGCTGACCTGGCCTTCCTCGCCGGTGCGATGGATGAAGGCCCCCACGCTGCCGGATGTCGCCGAACGGTTGGCCGAGCGCGCCCAGGCAGAGTCCTGAACCCATCTCGAATCCTTGGTCGCCCGTCTCTGGGGCGAGGTCGCCGCCCCAGAGATAGCCAAGGCTGCGAGGCCACATCCGCGCTGCCCGCCTCCTGGCAACCGGGACAAGGGGAACCGGGACCGCCACCTGCTCTCCGCCGTCTGACATGCCAACAACTCGTCCATCTGGGTACATTGGACTTTCCAGCGGACCAGGAGAATGCCGCTTCCCTGGGACCGCCGGGCACCGGAAACGCCCGCCTCGCCACTGGGGCTCGCGGTCCGGGCCTGCCAGGTCGACTCGGCCGTTACCGCTGATCGTGATCGACGAAGTGGGCTGCATCCCGGGCGAGGCCCAGTCGCCAACCTGCTTCCTCCAGTTCGTTTCGAACGGATACGAGAGGGCCGGCGTGACCGTCACCGCGAACAAGCCCTTCGGGCGCTGGGGAGAGCTCCTCGGCGACGAGACCGTCGCCGCCGTGATGATCGACCGACTCGTCCACCACACCAAGGTCCACATCCTCAGGGCGAGTCCTGTGGCATGCGGGCCGCGAAGTCGGCCGGGTCCCCCAACGCCAGAGACAACGACTGAACATGACCACCGACGACACAAGAGCGTCAGAACTCCACCGTCCAAAGTGGGTCACGGTTCAGCCGCCGCCGACAAGTGCCTCAGGGACTCATGGGATTGGCCTTCCCCGACCGACCCGCGGCTGGTGTTTGTGAACGGGAGGTAGGAAAACGATGAGTGAGCTTGACCGCACGAAGCTTCCGATACGCAGGCCGCCGTTCCAGGGGGTGAGTAACAGAACACTCGACGGATCGAAGCCGGACTGGGACCTCATCGGGCACCCGGAGCCTCCGGAGGGCGCCCCGAACGTCCTGGTGGTGCTGATCGACGACGCCGGCTTCGGCAACCCGAGCGCGTTCGGCGGACCCATCAACACCCCACGCTTCACGCAGATGGCCGAAGCGGGCTTGCGGTACAACCGGTTCCACCTGACGGCGTTGTGCTCTCCGACGCGTGCGGCTCTGCTCACCGGGCGGAACAGTCACACGGTCGGCTTCGGCTCGGTCGGTGAGTTCTCCAGCGGTTTCCCCGGCTACACGGCCATTGTTCCGCGTGACTGCACGCCGTGGCCACGGGTGCTGTCGGAGAACGGATACAGCACCGCGGCGTTCGGGAAGTGGCACCTGACCCCCGACGGTGACCAGGGCCCGGCCGGACCGTTCGGGCGGTGGCCGAACGGATGGGGCTTCGACTACTTCTACGGCTTCCTCGGCGGTGACGCGGGCCAGTGGGATCCCTGCCTCGCCGAGAACCAGAAGATCATCGGTACTCCGGAGCGCTTCTACGACAAGGAGAACCCCTACTACCTGCCGGACGACATGGCCGACAAGACCATCGAGTGGCTACACGGGGTCCGGGCCCAGAACGCCCGCCAGCCGTTCTTCGCCTACTTCGCCACCGGGTGCAGCCATGCCCCGCACCACGTGGCCTCCGAATGGGCGGACAAGTACAAGGGCAAGTTCGACCAGGGCTGGGACCGGCTTCGCGAGGAGGTCTTTGCCCGGCAGAAGGAACTGGGTGTGATCCCCCCGGAGGCGGAGCTGACAGCCCGTGACGAGGCCTTCCCCGCATGGGACGACGTCTCCGACCGGCTGAAGGCCTACTACGCCCGCCAGATGGAGGTCTACGCGGGATTCTCCGAGAACGCCGACCACAACGTCGGGCGGGTCATCGACGCGATCGACGAGCTCGGCGAGCTCGACAACACACTGATCATCTGGATCTGGGGTGACAACGGCGCCAGCATGGAGGGCACCATCACCGGCTCGTTCAACGAGATGACGATGCAGAACGGCATCCCGCTCACCGACGAGATGCAGCTCCAACTGGCCGAGCGCTACGGCGGCATCGAGGCCTGGGGATCCCAGATCATGGACCCCCACTACTCCGCCGCGTGGGCATGGGCCGGCAACACCCCGTTCAAGTGGGGCAAGCAGGTCGGTTCGCACCTGGGCGGGACACGCGACCCGATGGTCATTCACTGGCCGGCCCACATCACCGACCCCGGAGCACTGCGCTCGCAGTTCACCCACATCACCGACATCGGGCCGACGATCCTGGACATCGCCAAGATCCCGGCCCCCTCCCACGTCGACGGGATCGAGCAGGAGCCCCACCACGGCGTGACCTTCGCGGAATCGCTTATCGACCCGGCTGCGCCGGAACGCCATACACAGCAGTACTTCGAGAGCATCGGCAACCGCGCCATGTACAAGGACGGCTGGTGGCTGGCGATGCGCACCGAGCGCATTCCGTGGGTGATCACACCCCATGCGCTCAGGCCGTACGCGCCCGGCGTCTGGGATCCGGACGCAGACCCGACGGAGCTGTACTACCTGCCCGACGACTTCAGCCAGGCCAATGACCTCGCCGCGGACCACCCAGAGAAGGTACGGGAGTTGAGGGAGCTCTTCTGGCAAGAGGCGGAGAAGTACAAGGTGCTCCCCCTGCTCGCCACGCTGTCCGCCTTCTTCGGCATCCTCCCGCCGCGGCCGGATGTGGACCACTTCGAGTACCGGGGAGACGTCCAGAACGTCATGTCGGGGATGATCCCGCGCATCTACAACCACTCGTACACGATTAGTGCCGATCTGGTCGTCCCGGCGGAGGGTGCCGAAGGCGTGATCGTGGCCGAGGCCGACCATCTGGGCGGGTTCTCGCTCTTCGTGCAGGACGGCAAACTCACCCACACGTACTCGATGATGGGCGTGTTCGTCTACCGGCAGCAGGCCGACGTGCGGTTGCCGAGCGGTGAGGTGAACGTGCGCATGGAGTTCGTGGCTGACGCGCCGAAGCCCGCCACCGGAGGACAGGTCACCCTGCTGGTCGACGGCAAGGCCGTCGCCACCGGCCGCATGGACCACACGGTCCCGATCCGGTTCTCCGCGTACGCGGGCATGGACATCGGCCGTGACAACGGCGGGGTCGTCGACCTCAGCTACGAGGACAAAAAGCCCTTCGCCTTCACCGGCACCGTCAAGAAGGTCGTCTTCGACATCAAGTCGCACCCGTCGGCCGACGACGAGGACGCGTTGCACACGGCCGCCCACCACGGGCACGCCGGGCACGGACTCTCTGCGTGAGGCGCGCTCACGTCCGCAGAGCAGAGGAGAACCGATGAAATTCGACGACGAGACGATCGACGTCCTGATCGGCGGCTACATGTCGAAGGACGCGGCCCAGGAGGACTACGAGGCGGCCCTGGCCAGTGGCGGCTACCTGCACGGCGCGGTGGTCGTCAGCAAGGACCTCGACGGCGAGCTGTCGGTGGAGCAGACCGACCACATGGTTCGCGAGGGCGCAGCGGGCCTGGGCTCCGTAGGGTTCGTGGTCGGTCTGTTCGCGCCACCGCTGCTGGCCGCGACCGCGGTCGGCGCGGCGATCGGCGCCGGGGCCGGCAAACTCCTGCACCACAAGACGGCCGCCAAACTGGAGGAACAGGCCGGGGCCACCATTCCGCTCGGTGGCGCAGGACTGATCGTCGCCTACCCGCACTCGGCGGCCGGGAAGGTCGAACCGGCGGTGACGCGCGCCGTCAGGAAGGTGGTCGGTGAGGCCGAGGGGCACCACGTGCAGGCCCTGAAAGGAGCGATCGCCGACGCACAGCAGAAGATGAACGAGGCGGACCCTGACGCTTCGGGGAGCACGTGATGTCTCGGCGAGCCGGGTGAAGCAACAGAGCAAGGCGACTGTCTGATCGCAGGGCCCCTTCCCGCCGAAGCACCCACGTCCGGAGATTCGACAGATTCTTCGGTTCCTGCTCCCCAGTCAGACGCTCGTAGCAGGTCAGGCGACCGGCCGGCTCCCGAAGCCATCGAAGGCGATCGACCGCAGGACCGGCACACCAACACCGTGTAGGAGAGGGAATGGCAACGCTTCCCCGCCGTCCGCAGACGGCACAACACGATCTGAGTACGGCGCTGGCAGCGGTGGAGGCGGCGTACGAGCGCCTGATGACCGTTCCCCGACCGGACCCGGACTCCATGCTCGATCTCCAGAGCCGAGCACGTGAACTGACCGACGCAGCCCTTCAACTGTCCGAGGAAGCACCGCACGCGCGGCACGCGAGGATCCGGCGTCGCTGCGCGGGCGCCGACCGCAGCGTGCGGTGGATCCTGCGGCACAGCCACTGACGCACCGGTCACCGGCATGTCCGCTCCCCACCGAAATTCGGCGGGGAGCGGAAGCCAGTCCGTCGCGGTCAGCAGCTACAGTTCGGCCGGCATGGTGAGCACAGATCGGCGCGCCACCTACCCACGCGTGAAGGAATCCGCCAGGGGCCGCGTCGGCGAACCCAGCAGGCGTGCGTCGCCGCAGAGCTGGACGGTCAAGCCGGTGTTCGGCATGGCTCCCAGGTCCGGCGGCCATGACCGCGGCTGCGCCGCGAAGGATCGCGAACGGGGAGGCCCGCCATCCGGCCGTAGCGGATCGGCAGTAGCTCAACCACCCGGTCGGCGGCCTGCCGCTCCAGCACCCCGGCCGGATTGGGCCGGCCCGTCGCCGCGATCCACCGGCCGTGCGACGCCCGGCCGACGCCCTTACAGGCCGCGCGGCCGCGCCGGCGCGCCCTCAGCAGGACTGGTCATGTTCAGCTCCTTGTTGCCCCCATCTTCTGCGCCTGGGCGCACCGCCCCGGAGGCACGTTCTACTTCTCCAACATCGCGGCCCCGAACCCGTACGCCGCCCTGCTGACCCACATCGGCCGTTGGAACCTCGTCGAACGCACCCCCGCCGACATCGAGGCCGACGTCCGCGCCGCCGCGCCGCCGGAAACCGTCACCGGACCGGACAACACCGCCGATGCCACCGGCCTGAAGCTTCTCGCGACGGTGCGGCGCGCGCTGACGAGCCGGGGTGATCCCCGCAGCCGGCGCCGTGTTCCTCCCTGACACAGCATCGGTCGTCAGTCGAGGCCTTCGACGATGCGGAAGTCGCGCTCGACGCCCTCAGCGAGTACGGCCAGCGCCTCCTGGTAGGCCGCACTCGCGCGTGCGGCGACCGCTTGTTCGAAGCTGTCGAACTCGATCAGGACGGTGCGCTCGGCGGTTCCGGCGTCGTGTGCGACGACCCGGCTGCCGCGGGAGAGCAGCCGCCCGCCCGCGGCCTTGACGGCTGGACCGGCCAACTTGTCGTAGGCAGCAAGCCTCTCAGGGGCTGCGATGGTGCGGTAGACGCTGACCCAGTAGCCCTTGGCCACGGTACCTCCTGTGTTCGGAACTGATGATCAGAAGCATGCTCAGATCCATGGCCGGCGCGCTGTGGGTCAGCGAGCTGACGGAGACGGCGTCGAAGTCGGACGGCTTCGACCAACCGGCTGGGGCTGCGAGCCAGAGCCGGTCGAGTCGATGACCGGCCTCGCCGGAAGGGCGGCGGCCCGAACTGGAACGAAGAGGAGCCGACAAGCAGGTACGAGTCGCACCGAGACGACGTGATCGGCCCATCAACCCTGAGCCCCAGCCACAGATGCCGCAAGAACTGGCCGGGCCTCTCACAGGAGCAGTTCGACCTGCTGCACACCGGCACCCTCGCCTTGAGCACGCGGGCCTCAGCGCATGACCGTGCGCACGATCGCTGCCTGGCCGCCGACTCGGATCCGGTGTCCCGTGCGGTCGCGGTGGACGGTCACTGTGATGGTGGACGGGCTGCCGAGGTGGTCACCCATGTCGACAGCAAGGCGGTGTGTGCCGAACCCGGCAGCATGCGCTGCCAGGCAGGCCGTGCTGTTGGCGTTGGCGATGTCCTCGGGGACGCCGATCGACGGGGCGAACATCCGGGCTGTTGCTCGGCCGTGTCGGTCCGGGGGCGAGTAGGCGTAGCAGCCCAGCAGACCGTAGCGGTCACAGGCTGCGCGCAACAGGGTCAAGTCCGGCGTGAGTTCGGCCAGTGCGGCGCGGGACCGGACGGGCAGCAGAAGCCTCGGCCGCCCGTTCGACGCCACGCAGGCGTCGCCGGCGACCGCGTCCTCCGTCAGTCCGAGGCCGCCTGCGACTTCCCTCAGTTCGGGTCCACCGGCGCTACGCAGGCTGACCGGGCCCGGGTCGAACGACGCGATCAGGCTGTCACCGTTTCGGCTTGCCCGACCGTCGAAGCTGCGGTGGGCCGTACGCAGGACGGCGCGGTAGTCGTGGTCGCCGCCTTCCCGTTCGGCGAGCACAGCGAGGGCGGCGACGGTGCCGTGGCCGCATGCGGGCAGTTCGTCCTGGGCGGTGAAGAACCGCAGTGTGTACGCGGGCTGACGACGCTCGATTCCGGTCGCGCGGAGGAAGACGGCGTGCGATGTTCCCAACTCCGTGGGAATGCGGCATCGCTCCTCGTCGGTGAACGGCGCATCGTCCAGAACGGCGGTCGGGCTGCCACCCGCGCCGTCTCGCTGACACGCGTCGACGACCGCTACCTCGGACATGGCACCGGGCCGGTGGTCAGCAGCATGGTCAGGTCCAGTGCGGGCGGGCTGTGCGTCAATGCCCCGACCGAGATGAGGTCGACGCCCGTCCCGGCGATGGCGAGAACTGTGTCCAGGCGGATGGTGCCCGAGGCCTCCAGCAGGATCCGGGAAGCGTCGGCCCGCCCGGCCCGGAGCTTCACGACCTGCTCGATGTCGGCCACCGGCATGTTGTCGAGCATGATCCAGCGGGCTCCGGCGTCGAGGGCCTCGACGGCCTGAGTGACGGTTTGCACCTCGACTTCGCTCTCCACGGTCTGCCCGGTGCGCGCCATCCCGCGCCCGACCGCCTCGATCGCGGCGGTCACCCCGCCCGCCGCGGCGATGTGGTTCTCCTTGAGCAGGACCATCGCCGCGAGATCGGGGCGGTGGTTGTGGCCGCCGCCGGCGGTGACCGCGTACTTGTCCAGGGCGCGCAGGCCCGGCGCCGTCTTGCGCGTGTCCAGGATGCGCGCCCTGGTCCCTGCCACAGCTTGGACGTAGCGGTCGGTCAGTGTCGCGATGCCGCACATGCGCTGCAGGAAGTTCAGCGCCGTACGCTCCCCGGTGATCAGGCTGCGCGCCGAACCGGACAGGTGCACCAGGACCTGGCCGTCGGCCAGTCGTGCGCCGTCGACGACGGCCGGCTCGACCTTGACCTCGGGGTCGACCTGCGCGAAGACCTCGGCGACCACGGGGATGCCGGCGGCGATGCCGCTTTGCCGGGTGCGGATCTCGGCCGTGGCCGTCAGGTCATCGGGAACGCTCCACACGGTGGTGATGTCCTTCCATGACTCGTCCTCGACCAGGGCGGCAGCGGCGGCGGCCCGTGCCGCCGCCGAGGGAAACTCGGTCGTGGTCATCTGGCCTCCAGCTCTGAGTGGACGTCGGCTTGGTGTCGGCAACCGCTGACGAGGCAGCACTGAAGTTCCGCTGGGCCGGTTTGCAGGACCCGGTGGATCCTGTACTCGATCTCCCGCGTGCCGGTCACCCGTCCCCCCGCCACGAACAGGTTCCGGGTGAGCCGTCCGTGCGACTCGGCGCCGACGTCGAACTCGGGGCACCATGCGCATGTACTGGTCCTCCCAGCCGGTCTCGCCTCCGTCGACTCGGGCTTTCAGGAACTCCTCTCACCCAGGTTGTCAGGGCAGGTGCCACGACACCCACCTCCGTTTCGATTTCCGAAGCGGTCACCGATGCTAGCGTGTCGGAATCCGAAGCATCAACCCTGGAGAGCTGGACGTCCCGACATGGCAACACCCAGACCTGGCGAACCTGTTCGCGGCTCGACCACCGGCCGCCCCCTCATGGCCGCACTCGATGTGTTCGGGCGGCGGTGGAGTCTGCGCATCCTGTGGGAGCTTCGCGCGGGTCCGCTTGGATTCCGCCCCTTGCAGAAGCGGTGCGACGACATGTCCTCCAGCGTGATGCGGCAGCGCCTGACTGAACTGCTGGAAGCCCAGGTGATTCACCAACTACCGGACAGTCGCTACGAGCTCACCTCGCTGGGACAGGAGGCGCGCCACGCCCTGAACCCCCTCGCCCGCTGGGCGGAACGCTGGGCGGCCACGATCGACCCGCAAGGGGCGGACCACGCCGACGACCAGTCCGCCGGCCGCGTCCCACACCCGGACACCGTGGGCGACGGGACGCCGGAGAGGGACTCCGCAGACTGACGCCCCGACCCGCACCGGAGGGGGGCGGGACCGCCGGGTCCGGCATCGGCGACATATCCGGGCCACGTCGAAGACACGGCCGATGGGGATGTCCGCCAGACCGCTGAAGGCCTCCCAGCCAGCCACAGCCTGTCCTGGGTAGTCACAGGCTGCGGCAAGCCACATCTCCGCCCTGTGAAGGCGCGGGGCAAGCAGGGCCGCCGGGGGTGCTCGGCGGCTGGCGGCGCGGATGATGGAGGTCTACCACGGCAAGCGGCGGAGGAAGGCACCGGCTGCGCAAGACGATCTGGGCCGTTCAGGCTTCGGCGGGCTCTTCGGCGGGTGTGGCGCCCTGGACCTGCGGTTTCGGGCTGGGTCGGCCCGGCAACAGGAGGCAGAGCGGAACAGCCGCGGCGGTGAACGCGGAGGCCCACCAGAAGGCGTCACCGAATCCCGAGGCCAGGTCGGCGGGCGTGAGGGCACCGGTGGAGGTGCTCTGCAGAGTCATGGCGAGGACGGCGGTGCCCGCGGAGCCGCCGACCTGCTGGGCGACGCGGCTGATGCTGGAGCCTTGGGGGATCTCCTCGGGCTTGAGCCCGACGGCGTCGCCCATCAGCGTGATCACGGCCGCGCCCAGTCCGATGCCGCGCACGGACAGCGCGGCCATCAGCGCGGTGTTGCTCGTGGAGGCGGTAACGAGGCGGAACGGTACGGTGGCTGCGCAGGTGATGGCGAAGGCGGTGATGGCGACCGGGCGCGGCCCGAAGCGGTCCGTTTAGCGGCCGGCGAGCGTGCGGGAGGCGAGCCGGCCCACACCCTGCGGGATGAGCAGCGGTGTGGCGCCGAGGGCGTCCTGGCCGCGCACCTGCTGCCAGTACAGCGGCAGCAGCAGCCTGTGAGTACCTCCTGGAGCCCCGATACGGGAAGCCTGCGGGAGGACGTACTCACCCTCACGCGGGAGACCAACGCCACCCTCCTCCAGCTCGCCGCCGCCGCTCTCCAGGGGTGCGGTAGCGGTCAGCGCGAGCGGGCAGTGAGGGGGAGCGGAACACCGCTTCGCGGCCTTCGAGGTGCGTGGTGTGCGCTTCGGCGCCGTAGCCGAAGAGCAATGAAGAGCAATACCGGCAAGACCCCGGACCCGAGGCCGTTGTCCCGTAGTGCAAGTCCACTCTCATCATCAGGGCCGACTTGCTATTCTTGGCCCATGCACACCGGCGAATCGACGACGACACCGCAGGCCGCGACGGGCCGTGTGAACCAGAAGCTACGGACGCGCCGGGCGATCGTGCAGGCGGCCGTCGAACTGATGCGTACGGGCCGCGATGTGACGATGCTTGAGGTCGCCAAGTCGGCTCTGGTGTCCGAGGCCACGGCCTACCGGCACTTCCCCGACCTGCCGAGCCTGCTCCAGGAGGCCATGGCCGGAGAGATGCCCGCCCCGGAGGAGGCGCTCGCGTCGGTCGCGGACTCCCGCGACCCGGCGGAGCGGGTCGCCGTCGCGACCGAGCACCTGCTGCGTACGGTGCTTACCTACCAGGGGGCGACCAGGGCGATGATCGCGGCGACGATCAGCCGCCCCGAGTTGGCCGGCGCTCGGCCGGCCATGCGCTTCGGGCTGATCGACCATGCGCTCGCCCCGCTGGAGGACACTCTCGGGGCCACGGACCCGGCTGCGGTGCGGCAGCTCAAGAACGACCTCGCTGTCGTCGTCAGCGCCGAGGCCCTGTTCGCGCTGACCGACCTGTCGCGGCTGGACCCCGAGGAGGCGATCGCCAGCGTGGTGCACACGGCCACTGTCCTCACCCGGGCCGCGCTGGATGGCGCCGCACGGCACTGACGGCTGACGGTGCGTCACGCTTGTGCGCCGCCGCGCGCCCGGGGCGCGGTGTCCGGGGCGGTCACCCGATCGGCCGGGATGCGGGCCGCGACCCAGGTGGCGCGGCGGGTGGTGATCGCCAGGCCGAGCGCCGCGATCAGCAGTCCGCCCGCTGCCAGCGTCCACCAGCCCGGGTGGCTGGCGGCGGTGAACCCGGCATGGCCCGGAGTACGGGTGCGCGCGGCGACGATCGAGCCGAGGACCGCGACACCGAGGTTGTTGCCGACCTGGCGGCCGGTGGTGGTGATCGCGGCGGACACCCCGGCCCGGGCGCGCGGCATGCCGGCCATGGCGGTGCTGGTGATCGGGGTGTTGACCAGGCCGAATCCGGCGCCGAGCAGCAGGTAGGCAGCGAGAAGTACCGGCCAGGGTGTGGTGGGGGTGAGCATGGTCAGTGTCAGCGCCGCGGCGGCGATCAGCAGGCCGGCGGCGACCAGCGGGGGGCGTGGGCCGCGCGCGGCGGTCAGGCGCCCCGACAGCGGCGAGGCGAGTGCGATGCCGACGGCCATGGGCACGGTCAGCAGGCCGGCGTGCAGCGCGCTGTAGCCGCGCACCTGCTGGAGGTACAGGGTGTCGAGGAAGAGGAAGCCGGACAGCACCAGGAACGCGGTGACGGCGATGACGAATGCGCCGGTGAACGGGATCGAGCGGAAGAACACCGGGTCGACCAGGGGCTGTTCGCGGCGTCGCTCGTAGCCGGGCAGCGCCGCGAGCGCGACCGCCGACAGGACGAACAGGCCGATGACGGGGGTGCTGCCGCAGCCCTGGCGCGAGCCTTCGATGATTGCGAAGATCAGCGAGGTCAGGATGGTGACGACCAGCACTTGGCCGACCGGGTCCGGGCGTCGTGTGGCGGCGGCCCTGGATTCGGGCACGAGGACGGCGGTGAGCAGCAGGGCGGCCACACCGATCGGGAGGTTGATCCAGAAGATTGAGCGCCAGCCGGCCGAGGCGACCAGCAGGCCGCCCACCACTGGCCCTGCGGCCACCGACAAGCTCACCGTGGTGCCCCAGAGCCCGATCGCGCGGGCGCGTTCGCGCGGATCGGGGAAGGCGTGGGTGATGATCGACAGGGCGACGGGGTTGAGCATGCTGGCGCCCAGGCCCTGGGCGACGCGGAAGGCGATCAGCCACCCCAGGGTCGGGGCCAGGGAGCAGGCCAGCGAGCCGGCCGTGAACAGGGCCAGCCCGGCCTGGAACACCCGGCGCCGCCCGATCCGGTCAGCGGTGGATCCCGCGAGCATCATGAAGGCGGCGACCGCCAGGGTGTAGCCGTCGACGGTCCACTGCAGGCCGCTGACCGAGGCGTGCAGATCGTGGCCGACGGCAGGCAGGGCGACGTTCACGGCGGTGGTGTCCAGGGCGGTGATCAGCAGGCTCAGGCAGCACACCGCCAGAACGGGCCCTCCCCGCCGGCGCCCGCCGCCGGCTAGGGGCTGATGCATCGTCATTTCGTTCCTCCTTGGTGAGTGGTGGCGCGGGTTTTGAAAGCACCGCGCCCGCCGGTCCGCGAGGGGCGCGGCGCGGCGGGCGCGAGTTCGACCTGGTGTGGCGGGGTTACCGGCCGTCGGGCTTGACGTCGGTGTCGATGAAGTCGCCGATCGCCTCGAAGACCGCGGCGGGCTGCTCGATGTGCGGGAAGTGCCCGGCCTGCGCGATGGGCTGGAAGGTGGCGCGGGGGAAGGTGTCGGCGAGGGCGCGCTCGTACTCCAGCGGGGCGATGCCGTCCTGCTCACCGGCGATCACCAGCACCGGGACACTCACCCGGTGCAGGCGGCCCCGCAGCTTCGGGTCGTAGCAGAACGGATCGCCCGCGTACACCGCCAGGACACGCTGGTTGGCGGCCATCGCGGCCAGTTGCTCCGGGCCGAGCGCGGCCGGGTTCGGGCGCAGCTGCGGGTTGTGGAAGGCCAGTTCGCCGGTCCTGGCAGGGCCGAGCTCGGCGGGGTTGGCCAGCTGAAGCGGGGGCTCGGGGGCGATGCCGGTGGAGGCGAGCAGGGTCAGGCAGGAGATCCGCCCGGCGTTGTCGCGCAGCGCCGTCTCGGCGGCGATCCAGCCGCCGACCGAGCTGCCGGCCACCATGACGCCGCGCAGGTCGAGTACGTCGAGCAGGTCCAGGTAGGCGGTGGCCAGGTCGGCGACCGTGTCGGTGGATTCCGGCCGGGGCGTGCCGTCGAACCCGGGGTGGGTCGGTACGACCACGTAGGCGTGCTGTGACAGGGCGGCGGCGAAGCCCGCCATCGAGCGGGGCCCGGCGCCGCCGTGCAGCACGAGCACGCCGGTGCCGTCGGTGTTCTCGCCGAACTCCTGGATGGTGACGGCGAAGCCGCCCGGAAGGTCGATGGTGCGGGTGGTGCTGGTGGGAGCGGAGACGGTCATCGGATGGCTTCCCTTGGTTGCTTGGGCACTTGGGCAATTGGGTGCGGAGACGGGGTGCGGCGGTGTGGTGGGCTGGGTGCTTCAGGCGAAGTCGGTGGCCGGTTCGGTGGCGTACCGACTCATCGCCTCGATCGTCGACTCCGGGGTGAGCGGCCGGCCGCTGGCGATCATGTCGCGCAGGTCCCGGAAGTAGTTGACGTAGAGGTCCGGGGTGAAGGTGTTGAGCAGCACTGTGGTGCCGTCGGTCGGGTTGGCGAAGGTGTGCGGGGCGCCGGGCGGGATCATGACCAGCGTCCCGGCGGGCGCGTCGTACACGGTCTCGCCGACAGTGAACCGGGCCGCACCGGACACCACGTAGAAGCCTTCGTCGTGCCGGGCGTGGCGGTGCTGCGGCGGGCCGTCGGTGTGCAGGGCGAGCGTGATCTCCCCGACGCCCAGGCGGTGCCCGGTCGTGCTGCCGTCCTCCAGGATCCGCATGCGGGTCGGGCCGAGCCGGATCGACTCGCCGCC
Source organism: Kitasatospora sp. NPDC088346 (assembly GCF_044740765.1). Classification (NCBI taxonomy): domain Bacteria; kingdom Bacillati; phylum Actinomycetota; class Actinomycetes; order Kitasatosporales; family Streptomycetaceae; genus Kitasatospora; species Kitasatospora sp. NPDC088346. Next base: position 1,394 of record NZ_JBIURH010000061.1, on the reverse strand, counting down.
GTCCGGGCTGACCACCGAGACGTCTGCCATCTGAGCCTCCAGCGAGAGGGATTGCTGTCGTTATTGGGGTTAACTCTCATGAATGTAGGCCGCCGGGGCTCTTTATGCAAGTCAACTCTCACGAGGAGGGATGACTGTCTTTGTCGGGCGCAAGGTGCGACGCGCTGGCGGAAGAAGCGCGGGCTGCATCAGCCGCTGTCAGTGGTCGATCCGGTAACAGGTCGGTCCGGCCGTCCGAGGCGGTCAGACCGCCGTCCACAGGTGTGTGCACCCCGTTGAGATATACGGCGTCGCGACCGGCGAGGAGCGCGATGACGGTGGCGAGCTCGGCCGGCTCGCCCGGCCGGCCCAGGAGCTCGCACTGGCGGCGGTCGAGCGGGCCCGGGTTGCGGTACGGCGTGACAACCCTGGCAGCAGCTCACCTCACGTATAGTGCAGGCGTTTTGGGGACCTGATGAGCACGTCGCCGAGGAGGCCGTTGCATGGAGCCCGTCACGCTGATCACTGGTGGATCGACCGGAATCGGTGCCGCCACCGCCCGCGCCCTCCTCAAGCAGGGCCACCGTGTGGCGTGGTGGCGCTCGCCCTGTTCCAGCGCGCCACCGCCCGCGAGCTGTGGCCGCTGGTCCTGCCCTGTCAGCGCAGCGACCGGCCGGTCCGCGACGCCCCGGGCGACCTGGACGACGCCGGCAGGGTCCGCCAAGAACTGCGCCTGCCCGACGGCCGCAAGCTGTGGTGCCTGACTGCGGCCGGACGCCGCGAAGCTGCCCGCCCTGCTGCCGGCCGAAGCGAAACTCGCCGCGCTGCGCCCGGCGAAGGAGGGCCCGTCGACCGCGTGCTCCGAGCACGCCCTGGACGTCGCCGCTGTCGCAGGCCTTCTCGCCAAGGCGGGCATCGGGCACCTCGCCGCGTTCACCACCGAGGTCGGGCACCCGCTGCCCGGCCACCGCTCCCTGTTCGCCGACATGGTGGTCAACGACCTCGGCGCCGACCTGCCGGTGCTCCTGGTCGAGGTCGACGGGGAGAACGAAGGAACCGGCACGCTGGTGGCCAGGCTCGCCGCCTACCGCGCCTGGTGCCGCCTCCCCGCCATGGGCGCCACCGAGAAGGCCTTCGAGGCTTCCCGGCACCGGACCGCGGATCGATGTCCGGGTCAGCCGGTGTGGGTGAACTCATCGACCGGAACGGCGGGAGACAGGTGGCCGTTCACCTTCACTCGGACGTCGATGGTCTTGGGCTGGAGGGGATCCGGCACCGGCACCGTCGCCCTGATCTGGGTCGGTGAGACCGACGTGACGGTTGCGGTGCGGCTGCCGAAGTACACGGTGGGCGTGGTGCCGAAACCCACGCCGTTGATGGTGACGGTGTTTCCGAGCTTCCCGCTGTCCGGGATG
>NZ_JBIURH010000060.1:0-37727 GCF_044740765.1 Kitasatospora sp. NPDC088346 | reverse complement strand
CGAACCCCCGGATCCGCCACCACCGCCGCCAGCAGACGCTGGAACCGCGCCACCAACCCCTCGGCCGTCGACCGGTCGAACAGATCCGCCGAGAACTCCACGCTGGCGTCCAGTCCGTGGCCCGCGCGGTCGGAGAACCCGAAGGACAGGTCGAACTTGGCGGTGCTGCCGACCGTCGGCACCGGCGCGACGTCGATGCCCGGCAGCTCCAGGCTGGCCGCCACCTCACCGTCGTCGAAGGTCAGCATCACCTGGAACAGCGGGTGGCGGTTCATCGAACGGACCGGGTTGAGCACCTCGACCAGCCGCTCGAACGGCACGTCCTGGTGCGCGAACGCCGCCAGATCCGCAGACCGGACCCGGCTCACCAGCTCCCGGAACGTCGGATCACCCGACACGTCCGTCCGCAGCACCAACGTGTTCACGAAGAAGCCCACCAGGTCGTCGAGCGCCTCGTCGGTGCGGCCGGCCACCGGCGTGCCGATCGGCACGTCCGTCCCCGCACCCAGGCGGCACAGCAGCGCCGCCACCGCCGCCTGCACCACCATGAACACCGTCGCCCCGGACTCCCGGGCCAACGCGGACACACCCGCGAACACCTCATCGGCCAACCGGAACTGCACCAGGCCGCCCGCACCACCGGACTCCACCGGCCGCACCCGGTCCGCCGGCAACGCCAACTCCGCCGGCAGATCCGCCAAAGCCGCTTCCCAGAAACCGAGTTGCCGCGCCAGCAGACTCGACGGGTCGCTCTCCTCACCCAGCAGCTCCCGCTGCCACAACGTGTAGTCCGCGTACTGCACCGGCAACTCGTCCCACACCGGCGCCACCCCGCCCGACCGCGCCGCGTACGCCGACCCCAGGTCACGGGAGAGGGGTGCCAGCGACCAGCCGTCACCGGCGATGTGGTGCAGCACGATCAGCAGCACCGACTCCTCCGCACCCGTCTCGAACAGCCACGCCCGGATCGGCAGGTCCACCGTCACGTCGAAGGAGCACCCCGCGGCCTCGGCCACGGCCGCCTCGTCGGCGCCCGGCACCACCGTCAGCAGCTCGCCCATCTCGCCGAGCGGCAGCACCCGTTGGAACGGCTCGCCGCCGATCTCGGGGTACACCGTGCGCAGGCTCTCGTGCCGGCCCACCAGGTCGGTCAGGGCGAGCCGCAGTGCGGCGGCGTCCACCTGGCCGGAGAGCCGCAGGGCCACCGGGATGTTGTAGGTCGAGGAGGGACCCTCGAAGCGGTTCAGGAACCACAGCCGCTGCTGCGCGAACGACAACGGGACCACGGTCGGGCGTTCCCCCTCCCGGAGGCCGCCGCGGGCCTCCTCGGCGGTGCCGATCCGGCCGGCGAGGGCGGCGACGGTCGACGCCTCGAAGACCGTGCGGATCGCCAGCTCGACGCCGAGCTCGATCCGGATCCGGCTGACCAGCTTGGTCACCAGCAGCGAGTGGCCGCCGAGCGCGAAGAAGTCGTCGTCGACGGTGACCCCGGTCCGGCCCAGGACGTCAGCGAACAGGCCGCAGAGGACCCGCTCGATCTCCGAGGCCGGCTTGCGGCCCTCCGGGACCCACTCCGCCGCGGGTGCCGGCAGGGCACGCCGGTCGAGCTTGCCGTGGGCGGTCAGCGGCAGCTCGTCCAGCAGGACGAAGGCCGACGGAACCATGTAGTCGGGCAGCGCCTGGGCGGCGTGCTTGCGCAGGACGTCGGCGGCGGGGGCGGCGGGCCCGGGGACGACGTACGCGACCAGTCGGCGGTCACCGGGCGCGTCCTCGCGGACGATCACGACGGCCTCGCGGACGTCGGGGTGGGCGGCCAACGCGGCCTGGATCTCCCCGAGTTCGATCCGGTAGCCGCGGATCTTGACCTGGTCGTCGGCGCGGCCGACCGATTCGAGGGTGCCGTCGGCGCGGCGGCGGGCGAGGTCTCCGGAGCGGTAGAGCCGGGAGCCGGGCGCGCCGTACGGGTTCGGCACGAACCGCTCGGCGGTCAGCTCCGGCCGGTTCAGGTAGCCGCGGGCGACGCCGCGGCCGCTGACGTGGATCTCGCCGACCACGCCGACCGGCACCAGCCGGCCGTGCGCGTCCAGCAGGTGCACGCCGAGGTCCGGCAGCGGGCTGCCGATCGGGCTGGTGGACGGCGACGCGAGATCCGTCCCGTCGAGGCGGTGGAACGTGGTGTGGACGGTGGTCTCGGTGATCCCGTACATGTTGATCAGCGCGGGCGTGTCCGGGCCGAGCCGGTCGGTCCACGGCCGGAGGTCGCCGAGCTCCAGCCTCTCACCACCGAACACCACGTGCCGCAGGGCGAGTTCGCCGATCCGCGGGTCGTCCGCGCCGGCCAGGGCGACCAGCGAACGGAACGCCGACGGGGTCTGACTGAGCATCGTGACCCGCTCGGCGACCAGCAGGTCGAGGAAGTCCTCCGGCGAACGCGCCACCTCGAACGGCACCACCGCCACCCGACCACCGAACAGCAACGCACCCCACAACTCCCAGACCGAGAAGTCGAACGCGTACGAGTGGAACAACGACCACACGTCCTCCGACGAGAAGGAGAACAACCCCTCGGTCGCCGTGAACAGACCCAACACGTTGGCGTGCGAGAGCGTGACACCCTTGGGCCGGCCCGTCGAGCCGGACGTGTAGATGACGTACACCGCACCGTCCGACCCCGCACCGGACACCAGATCGACGGACGGCAACTGCGCGAGCACCCCGGCGGCCTCCTCCAGCACCACCACCGGCCCCCCGAACACCGAACCCACCAACCCCGCGTGCACCGACTGCGTCACCACACACGCCAACGCCGCATCCGACGCCATGTACGCCAACCGCTCCGCCGGATACGCCGGATCCAACGGCACGTACGCACCACCGGCCTTCAGCACCCCCAGCAGCGACACCACCAGATCGAACCCACGCTCCAGACACACCCCCACCAGCGACTCCGGCCCCACCCCCAGACCCCGCAGATACCCCGCCAACCGGTTCGCCCGCGCGTTCAACTCCCCGTACGACAACGACGCACCCTCGAACGACACCGCCACCGCATCCGGCGACAGCACCACCCGCCGCTCGAACACCTCGGGCACGCACAACCCCTCCCAACCACCCACCCCACCCACGATCGGCCGGTCCACCACCGACAACTCGGCGGCGTCGGGGAGGAAGGTGACGGTGGCGTCGCCGTCCGGGTCGGCCGCCATCGCCTCGACGACGGCTCGGTAGAGTGCGCCGATCCGGTCCGTGTCGGCGCGGCCGAGGGTGTGGGTGTCGGTGGCGAGGGTGAAGCAGCCGCCGAGGGTGGTGACGGTCAGGCCGAACTCGGTGTGGCCCTCGTCGATGACGCTCTCCGCGTCGATCTGGCCGAGGTCCACCTGGTGGAAGTTCTGGTGGTTGAACATCACGTCGATCAGGCGGCCGCCGTCTCCGAGCTCCCGCTGGATGACCGGCATCGGGAACCGGCGGTGCGGCCACATCGCGATCTCGTCATCGAGCACCTGCTGCACCAGCTCGCGCCAGGTGCGGGCGGTGCGGCGGGCCGGGAACGGCAGGGTGTTGAGGTACATGCCGTACACCCGGTCGGCGCCGACGACCTCGGGCCGGCCGTCGCAGACCAGGCCGGTGCAGAAGCTCGCCTCCTCGGTGAGCATGCTGAGCACCTTGAGGTGGGCGGCGACCAGCACGTTCTTCAGGGAGGCGCGGGCCCGGACGGCCAGCAGGCGCAGCTGCGGCTCCAGGTCCTGGTACGGCACCGGGGTGCGGTAGTACTCGCGCGGGGCCGAACGGTCGGCCGCCCAGCCGGCGGGCAGCGAGAAGGCCGGGTGCTCGTCCAGGACGCCCTGCCAGAAGGCGCGTTGCTCCGGGGAGCCGACGGCGGCCCGTTCGGCCGCGATGAAGTCGGCGAACCGGACGGCGGGCGTCGGCGGCACCAGCGGGGTGCGGCCGAGGCGCAGCGCACGGAACGTCTCCAGCAGTTCCATCAGCAGGGAGTGGTAGCTCCAGCCCTCCAGGACCGGGTGGCACTCGGTGATGGAGATCCACCAGCTGTCCTCGGCGGTGAGGTGGGCGGTGACCCTGATCAGCGGCGGCACGTCGAGGTCGAACGGGTTGGCCCGCTCGGCGGCGGTGAACTCCCCTAGGGCGCGCAGCTGTTCGTCCTCGCTCAGGCCGCGCAGGTCGTGGATCGGCACGTCCGGTTCCACCGAGCCGTGGACCAGCTGGAGCGGCAGGCCGAAGGCGGTCAGTTCGAAGGAGGTCCGCAGCACCTCGTGGCGGGCGACCACGGCCCGTACCGCGGCGCGCAGGGCGTCGGCGGCGAACGGGCGGTCGTCGCGGACCCGGAAGGCGGTGACGTTGTGGTAGGTGTTCGTGCTGCCGCCGGAGAGCAGTTCCGCCACCATGCCGAGCTGGACCTGCGACAGCGGGTAGGCGTCGACCACGCCGGCGGGCAGGGCCCGGCGGACCGTCTCGTCGACCAGTTCCAGCGGTGCGACCGCGGGCGCGGGCACGGGGACGGCCTGACGGTTGCCGAGGTACTGGGCGAGCGCGGCCACCGTGCGGTGCTCGAAGATGTCGCGGACGGTGACGTCGTAGTCGGCCTCGCGCAGCGCGCCGACCAGCGACACGGCCCGGATGGAGTCGCCGCCGAGGTCGAAGAAGGTGGTCTCGACGCCGACCCGGTCGAGGTTGAGGGCCTGGCACCAGACCTCGGCGATCCGCTGCTCGGTGACGGTGCGCGGCGCGACGAAGCCGCCCTCGGTGCCGGCCGCGGAGCGCTGGGGCGCGGGCAGGGCGCGGCGGTCGGTCTTGCCGTTGCCGGTGAGCGGGATCGCGTCGAGGCGGACGAAGGCGGCGGGCACCATGTAGCCGGGGAGGGTCTGTGAGAGCAGGTGCTGAAGGCCGGCGGTGTCCGGGCCGGCGTCCGGGCCGAGCTCCGGGTCGGTGGTCCAGTAGGCGACCAGTTCCTTCTGCCCGGGGGTGTCCTCGCGGGCGAGGACGACGGCTTCGCGGACGTCGGGGTGGGCGGCCAACGCGGCCTGGATCTCGCCGAGTTCGATCCGGTAGCCGCGGATCTTGACCTGGTCGTCGGCCCGGCCGACCGATTCGAGGGTGCCGTCGGCGCGGCGGCGGGCGAGGTCTCCGGAGCGGTAGAGCCGGGAGCCGGGCGCGCCGTACGGGTTCGGCACGAACCGCTCGGCGGTCAGCTCCGGCCGGTTCAGGTAGCCGCGCGCCACGCCGGGGCCGCTGACGTGGATCTCGCCGACCACGCCGACCGGCACCAGCCGGCCGTGCGCGTCCAGCAGGTGCACGCCGAGGTCCGGCAGCGGGCTGCCGATCGGGCTGGTGGTGGGGGTGTCGAGGTCGGTGGCGGTCAGGCGGTGGAACGTGGTGTGGACGGTGGTCTCGGTGATCCCGTACATGTTGATCAGCGCGGGTGCGTCCGGACCGAGCCGGTCGGTCCACGGCCGGAGGTCGCCGAGCTCCAGCCTCTCACCACCGAACACCACGTGCCGCAGGGCGAGTTCGCCGATCCGCGGGTCGTCCGCACCGGCCAGGGCGACCAGCGAACGGAACGCCGACGGGGTCTGACTGAGCATCGTGACCCGCTCGGCGACCAGCAGGTCGAGGAAGTCCTCGGGTGAGCGGGCCACGTCGAACGGCACCACGACCAGGCGGCCGCCGAAGAGGAGCGCGCCCCACATCTCCCAGACCGAGACGTCGAAGGCGTAGGAGTGGAACAGCGACCAGACGTCGTCCGGGCCGAAGCCGTACAGGCCGGCCGAGGCGGTGAACAGGCGCAGCACGGCCCGGTGCGAGAGCACGACACCCTTGGGGCGACCCGTCGAGCCGGAGGTGTAGATGACGTAGACGGAGTTGTCGGGGCCGGTCACCGGCGGCAGGTCGTCGGCGGGCAGCGCGGCGAGCTCGGTGTCGAGCTCCGACAGGACGAGCGTGGGGCCGTCGAAGACGGAGGCGACCAGGCCGGCGTGCTCGGTCTGGGTGACGGCGCAGACCAGTGCCGCGTCGGAGGCCATGTAGGCGAGGCGGTCGGCCGGGTAGGCCGGGTCGAGCGGGACGTACGCGCCGCCGGCCTTGAGCACGGCGAGCAGGGTGACCACGAGGTCCGGGCCGCGCTCCAGGCAGACGCCGACCAGCGACTCTACGCCGACGCCGGCCCGGCGCAGGCGGCGGGCGAGGCGGTTGGCGCGCCGGTTGAGTTCGGCGTAGCCGAGCGAGCCGCCGGGGTGGCTGACCGCGACGGCGTCGGGGGTCAGCGCGGCCCGGCGCTCGAACGCCCGGTGGACGCAGCTGCCGTCCAGGTCGCTCGGTGCGCCGGGGATCGGCCGGTCCACCACGGCGCGTTCGGCCTCGTCCAGCAGGTCGATGCCGGACAGCGCGGCCTGCGGCTGCTCGGCGACGGCGGCCAGCAGCCGGGTGAGGTGGCCGGCGAAGCGGCGGACGGTCGACCCGTCGAACAGCGCTGTGGCGTACTCGAACTGGCAGCCCAGCGAACCGTCGGCGCGCTCGGCGACCTGGAGGGCGAGGTCGAACTTGGCGACCTGCCAGGGCAGCGCGACGGGCTCGGCCCGGACGGCGCCGAGGGTGAGCTCGCCGGCCCGCTCGTCGTGCAGGGTGAAGGCGGTCTGGAAGAGCGGGGTGACGGAGAGGTCGCGTTCGGGGCGGAGTTCGTCCACCAGGGAGGCGAACGGCGTGTCCTGGCGGTCGAAGGCGTCCAGCACGGTGGCCCGGACGTGCGGGAGGAGCTCGGCGAAGGAGCGGTCGCCCTCCCAGGCGGTGCGCAGGACGAGGGTGTTGATGCCGTAGCCGACCAGGTCGCGCAGCTCCGGGCGGGTGCGGCCGGAGACCACGGTGCCGACGGTGATGTCGGTGCTGCCGCTCCAGCGGGCCAGCTGGGCCTGGTAGGCGGCCAGCAGCACGGTGAACAGGGTGGTGCGGTGCTCGCCGGCCAGGGTGCGCAGCCGCTCGGCGGTGCCGGCGGGGACGTCGAACCGGACGGCCGCGCCCTCGGTGGAGCGGACGGCAGGGCGCAGCCGGTCGGTGGGCAGGGCCAGCGGTTCGACGCCGGCCAGCTGCTCCTTCCACGTTCCCAGGCGGCGGCGGGCGGCGGGATCGGTGCGGAACGTCTCGCGCTCCCAGGCCGCGTAGTCCGCGTACTGCAGCGCGGGGGCCGGCAGCGGGGAGGGCCGTCCGGCGGCGAACGCCTGGTACAGCGCGGAGAGTTCGGTCATCAGGATGTCCTGCGAGCGTTCGTCGCAGGCGATGTGGTGCAGGGTGAGGGCGAGCAGGTGGTCGTCGGGCGAGAGCTGGAACAGGGCCGCGCGCAGCGGCGGTTCGCTCTCCAGGTCGAACGGCAGGGCGGCCTGGCGGCGGGCCTGCTCCTCGGCGGCGTGCTCGCGTTCGGCGGCGGGCAGCGCGGTGAGGTCGACGGTGGCGAGGGTGCCGGCCCGGGCGGGGTCGACGATCTGGACGGGTTCCTCGCCGTCCAGGGCGTACCGGGTGCGCAGGATCTCGTGCCGGGCGGTCAGTGCGTCGACGGCCGCGGCCAGCGCTGTGGTGTCCAGGACGCCTCGCAGGCGCAGGAGTTGGGGTACCAGGTACTCGACGGCGTCGGGGTCGAGCCGGTTGAGGAACCACATCTGGCGCTGGCCGGAGGAGAGCGTCAGCGGCCGGCTGCGGTCGGCCGGGGTGATGGCGGCGGGCCCGGTGGCGCGGCCGCCGGCCATCCGGCGGCGGATCAGCTCCTCGCGGAGGTCCGCGGCGCCGTGGGTGGTGTGCTGCGAGTCTCCAGCAGTCATGCCGGCTGCCCCTTCGTACGGGTCGTGTCGGCCACGACGTCCTCATCGCTGAGCTGGGCGATCTCCGCCCGGATCAGGTCTTCCAGGGCCAGGGCCCACTGCTCCACCGTGGGGCCGTCGAACAGCGCCCGGACCGGGATGTCGAGGTCGAGTTCGGCCCGCGCGGCGGCGGTGACGGTGGCGGCGAGCAGGGAGTTCCCGCCGAGTGCGAAGAAGTCGTCGCGGACGCCGACGGGGGTCTCCAGGGCCTCGGCCCAGATCTCTGCCAGCCGCTGTTCGAACGGGTTGCGCGGGGCGAGGTGCTCGGCCCGCGCCGGCGGCGGGTCGGCGTCAGGGGTGCCGGGGGTGCCGGCGGTGCCGGCGGTGCCGGGGACGGCCGGGTGCCGGACGTTCCAGGGCAGGGCGGCGCGTTCGCGGTCCCGGCCGGTGCGGACGTCCACCGCGGAGAGGGCGGCGCCCGGGTCGGCGGCGAGCTTTCCGGCCAGGGTGGCCAGGCCCTCGGCTAGGGACTCGGCGGTCCGGGGGTCGAAGAGCGCGCTGGCGTACTCCAGCAGGCCGCCGAGGTCGCCGTTCTCCTGCCGTCGCATGATCAGCGCCAGGTCGGTCGGGGTGGTGCGCCAGGCGGCGCCGAACTCGGCGAGGTCGGCGGTGTCCTCGGCCAGGCCGGTGAGTCCGTCGTCCTGGAGGTCGAACAGGGCCTGGTAGAGCGGGGTCCGGGAGGGGTCGCGGGTCGGCTGGAGGGCCTCGACCAGCTGCTCGAACGGCAGGTCCTGGTGGGCGAAGGCGGCCCGGCAGGTGTCCCGGACCCGGTCGACGGCCTGCTCGAAGCTGAGGTCCGTGCCGAGCTCGGTGCGCAGGACGAGCGAGTTGAGGAAGAAGCCGACCAGGCCGTGGGTCTCGGGCCGGATCCGGCCCGCCACCGGGGTGCCGATGGCGAGGTCGTGCTGTCCGCCGTGCTGGCCGAGCAGGATCTGCCACAGGGCCAGCAGGGTCATGAACGGGGTCGCGCCGCGGCCGCGGCCGATCTCGAAGAGCGCCTCGGCGGTCGGCGCGGGGATGCTGAAGGCGTGGACCGCGCCGTGTGCCTCGCGGTGCGCGGGGCGCGGCCGGTCGGTCGGCGTGCGCAGGGTCGGCAGGCCGGCCAGGACGCCTCGCCAGTGGGCGAGTTGGCGTTCCAGCAGGTCCGGGGTGAGGTGGTGCTCGCGCTGCCAGGCCGCGAAGTCCGGGTAGCCGATCGGCAGCGGGTCGAGGGCGGGCTCGGCGCCGTCCGCGAGGGCGGTGTACAGCGCCCGCAGCTCGCGTTTGATCAGAACGGTGGACCAGCCGTCGCAGGCGATGTGGTGCACGGTCAGCAGCAGGTGGGCGTGGTCGGGCCGGCGGGCGAGCAGGGCGCGCCAGACCGGGCCGCGGGCGAGGTCGAAGCTCCGGGCGATCTCCGCGCCGAACAGGGCGGGCAGGTCCGGCCCGGCCGCGTCGGTGACGGCGAGCTCGACCCGGCCGGGCGCCTCGACCTGCTGGACGGGGCGGCCGGCGGTGAGCGGGTAGCGGGTGCGCAGCGCCTCGTGCCGGGCCGCGAGGGCGTCCAGGGCCCGGCCGAGGACGGCCGGGTCGGTGTCGGCGGGCAGGCGCAGGAAGACCGGGACGACGTACTCGGCGCTGCCGGGGGTCAGCTGGTCGAGGAACCACATCCGCTGCTGGCCGGCCGACAGCGGCAGCGGGGCGCTCCGGTCGGTCCGGGTGACGGCGGTGCGGTCGGCGCCGGCGAGGTCCAGCAGGCGGGCCTGGTCGCGCACGGTGGAGGCGGTGAACAGGTCGGCGAGGGCGATCTCGCGGCCGGTCGCGGCGCGCAGCCGCTGGGCGAGGCGGCCGAGCAGCAGGGAGTAGCCGCCGAGCCGGAAGAAGTCGTCCTCGGCGGCGATGTCGGGGGTGTCCAGCAGTTCAGCCCAGATCGCGGCGACGATGCGCTCGGTGGCGGTCGCCGGGGCGGTGCGGCCGGTGCTCGCGGGCGCCTGGGGACCGGGTGCGGGCAGGGCCTTGCGGTCGAGCTTGCCGCTGGTGGTGAGGGGGAACTCGGCCAGCACGGTGAAGACGGCGGGCACCAGGTACTCCGGGAGCCGTTCGCGGCACCAGGCGCGCAGCTCCTCGTGGCCCGGGTCGTCGCGGACGGTGAGGTAGGCGACGATCCGGCCGATCCCCGCGGCGTTGCGGACGGCGGCGACGGCGGCGGCGCGCACCTGTGGGTGGCCGGCCAGGACGGCCTCGATCTCACCGGGCTCGATCCGGACGCCGTTCACCTTGACCTGGCCGTCGAGCCGGCCGAGGTACTCCAGCGAGCCGTCGGCGAGCCAGCGGACCTGGTCGCCGGTGCGGTAGAGGCGTTCGCCGGCCGGGCCGTACGGGTCCGGGACGAAGCGCTCGGCGGTGAGGTCGGGGCGGTTGACGTAGCCGCGGGCGACGCCGGCGCCGCCGACGTGCAGTTCGCCGGGCAGTCCGATCGGGGCGAGCTCGCCGTCGGCGTCCAGGACGAGCAGCCGGATCCCGCTGATGGGCCGGCCGATCAGCACCGGTCCGGTCCGCTGCTGCGGGTCGAACCGGCGGGCGGTGACGTCGATGGAGCACTCGGTGGGGCCGTAGGTGTTCCAGATCTGCACGTCGACGCGGGCCAGCAGGCGCTGGCAGAGCTCGGCGTGCAGGGGCTCGCCGGCGGAGAAGACCAGCCGCATGGCGGTGCAGTCGGCCCAGCCGCTCTCCTCGACCAGCAGGCGCAGCACCGAGGGCACCACCTGGAGGACGCTGATCCGCTGCCGGGCGACGGTGCGGACCATCTCGGCCGGGTCGCGTTCGACGCCTGGCGGAGCCATCACGACCGTCCCGCCGCTGCTCAGCGGGCCGAAGAACTCCCAACCGGCGGCGTCGAAGCTGAGCGAGGTCTTCTGCAGCACCCGGTCGCCGGGGCCGAGTCCGTGGGTGCGGACGGTCCAGGCGACCCGGTTGCGGATGCCTCCGTGGCTGACGGCGACGCCCTTGGGCCGGCCGGTGGAGCCGGAGGTGTGGATGACGTACGCGAGGTGGTCGGCGGTGGCGCCCGGCCCGGGGTCGGTGTCGGGCCGGGCGGCGAGGTCGCGCCCGCAGTCGGCGGAGTCGAGGACGACCGCGTGCACGCCGTCGGCGCGGACCAGGTCGGCGAGCGCCCGCTCGGTGAGGACGATCCGGGCGCCGGTGTCGCGCAGGACCCAGTCGACGCGGTCCTTGGGGTGGTTGGGGTCGAAGGGGACGTAGGCCGCGCCGGCCTTCCAGACCGCGAGCAGGGCGACCGCCAGGTCGACGCCGCGGTGCAGGCAGACGCCCACCAGGTCGTCGGGGCGGGCACCGAGGGCGCGCAGGTGGTGGGCGAGCCGGTTGGCGCGGCGGTTCAGTTCCGCGTAGCCGAGCTCCCGGTGGTCGTCGACCACCGCCGTCGCGTCCGGGGTGCGGGCCGCCGTCGCGGCGACCAGCTCGTGCAGCAGCGGCCCGCCGGCGGCGGGATCGCCGGGTGACCCGGCCGGCCTCCGGGGCTCGGCCGGGGCCGCGCCGTTCTGCCCGGTCCCGGGCGGCGGGGTTGTGTGCACGGTCAGCCCTTCGGTGATGGTGGCGGTGGTGGCCGGGCCCGGTCGGTCGGGTGCCGGACGGGGTCAGGCCTGTGCGGCGGCCCGGTCCATCCGCTGCCGCAGGCTGAGCGGCCGCATGTCCGTCCAGACCTCGGAGATCCGGGCCAGGCACTCGTCCTTGCCGCCCTGGGTGCCCTCGGTGTGCCAGCCCGCCGGGACCTCGCGGCCGACCGCCCAGATCGAGTACTGCTCCTCGTCGTTGAACACCACGAGGTACTGCTGGCCGTCGTTCTGGTCGTCACTCATCTGTACTCCTCAGCCGGGCTTCTGTGCGCGCCGAATTCATTCACGGGAGGATTTCCGGGAGTTCACCGGAACGGGGGCGAACGGCATTTCCACCGGCCTGCGCGGCGCAGCCGGAAAGGTGCCGTTCACCTACCCGTGGGTCGCCGGGACGAGGGGGGAGCGCGGAGGGCTCCGGATGCCTTCCGGTGCCGTTCTTCGGCGGTGGGAAGCGCGACCTCGTTCGAGCATCGCCATCATGGCGGGTTTGATCAATCCCGCTCAAGGGGTTGTCAGTTGCCAGAGCCTGGCAACTGACAACCCCTTGGCAACCCTCGCTCACCAGGCAACTTGAGTCATGTACTCGACAATATGTCAGGTCGTCAGAGGGTTGCCCGCGCCCGTCTCCGCCAATTCCATGACGGCAAAAGGGGGTTCGTTCCCCCCTCTGCTTGTCGGTGCATTCCACCGGCGATAAGGTGCTGACACCCGGTGGCATGCCACCCGGATGCCGCACCGCCGCCGCCCCGCATTCGCCGGCCACCGCCGATTCGCACCGGCCCGTGGCCGCCCGGGACGGCCGGGGCCGCCCCGACGACCGGCGGCCCGCCCGCTCTCCCGCCCCCGCGGCACCGTCGCGCCGGCGGCCTGCGTCCACACCATGATCCGACGAACGGAGTACCCGTGTGACTGCGCCCCAGCTGCCCCTCACCGTCGACGGCGGCGACCGCCGCCTGGTCGAGCACATCCGCCGGCACCGCGAGGAGCTGCGCGAACAGCTCCTCGTCCACGGCGCCCTGCTGTTCCGCGACTTCGCGGTGGACGGCGTGGACGGCTTCGACGCCGTGGTGCGCGAACTGTCCGGCGAACCCCTGACCTACGCGGAGCGCTCCTCGCCCCGCCAGGCGATCAAGGGCAACGTCTACACCTCGACCGAGTACCCGCCGCAGGAGGAGATCTTCGCCCACAACGAGAACTCCTACCAGGCCGTCTGGCCGCTCGTGCTGTACTTCTACTGCATCGAGCCGCCGCTCACCCGGGGCGCCACCCCGCTCTCCTCCACCCGGGCGCTGTACGCGGCGATCGACCCCGCGGTGCGCGAGGAGTTCGAGCGGCGCCGCTGGTCGGTGGTCCGCAACTACGGCGGCGGGCTGGGCCTGCCCTGGGCGGAGGTGTTCAACACCGACGACCGCGAGGAGGTGCAGCGGCACTGCGCCGGCCAGGGCATCGAGACCACCTGGATCGGCACCGACCGGCTGCGCACCCGGGCCGTGCGGGACGCCGTCCACAAGCACCCCGTCACCGGTGACCAGGTCTGGTTCAACCACGCCACCTTCTTCCACGTCACCACCCTGCCCGAGGAGCTGCGGCTGGGACTCCAGGCGCTGTGCAAGCCGGAGGACCTGCCGAGCAACACCTACTACGGCGACGGCGAACCCATCCCGGACGACGTCCTGGACCACCTCCGGGACTGCTACCGGGCCACCTCCACCCGGTTCGACTACCGGCGCGGGGACGTCCTGGTCCTCGACAACATGCTCTCCACGCACGCCCGCGAGCCCTTCACCGGCCCGCGGAAGATCGCGGTGGCGATGGCGGAGCCGTACGGCGGCGTCTGAGCCGCACGCCCGAGGGGCGGCGAACCGACCGGTCGGTACCGGCGGTCGCCGCCCCTCGGCGCGTCCTGCTGCGGGCCGGCCCTCGGCGCGTCCTGCCGCGGGCCGGCCGCCGTCAGCGGCCCATCCGGTCCCCCAGGCCGGCCAGGGCGACCCCGGACGGCCCGGCGGTGGCCAGCTCGGCCCGCCGCACCAGACCGAGTGCGAACGAGCGGACCAGCTTGTGGAACGCGTACCGGCCGGGCGCCGGCGTGTCCAGCAGGCTGGCGTCCACCAGCTCCTCCAGCAGGTTCTCGGCCTCGTTGCGGTCCGCGCCGAGCGCCTCGGCCGCGACCGCGAGCGACAGGTCGGGCCCGTCCAACTGGGCGATCAGCCGCAGGGCGTGGGCCGCCTGCCAGCCGAGCCGCTCGTAGCTGAGCCGGAACGCGGTGCCGACCGCGGCGCCGCCGAGGTCGAGCACCGAACTGCCCTCCTCCTCGTCCTCCAGCCGCTCCGCCAGCGAGGCGATCTGCCAGCGCGGACGGGCCGCCAGCCTGGTGGCGACCAACTGCACGGCCAGCGGCAGCAGGCCGCACGCCTCGACCAGCCGGCGGGCCGCGGCCGGCTCCGCCGCCACCCGCTCCTCGCCGACGATGGCGGCGACCATCCGCACCGCCTCGGCAGGATCCAGCGGGTCCAGCGAGAGCAGCTGTGCCGACCGCAGGCCGGCCATCCGGACCCGGCTGGTGACCAGCACCATGCTGCCGGGCGCGGCGGGCAGCAGCGGCTGCACCTGCTCCGCGCTGACCACGCCGTCCAGCACGATCAGCATCCGGCGGCCGTCGAGCAGCGTCCGGAACAGGGCCGCCCGTTCGCTCATCGCGGTGGGCAGCGGGCCGCCGGGCCGCAGGGCGCGCAGGAAGCCGCCCAGCACCTCGGTCGGGGTGATCCAGGCGCCGTCCTGGCCCGGACCGTCGATCTCCGCGAAGAGGCAGCCGTCGGGGAACCTGTCCCGCACCCGGTGCGCCCAGTGAACCGCCAGCGCGGACTTGCCGACGCCCGCCATCCCGTCGATCGCGCAGACCACCATGCGCTGCTCGCACAGCAGGCCGTCGAGCCGGCGGAGGATCCGCTCCCGGCCGTAGAAGTCCGGTACCGCCATGGGTAACTGGGCAGGTCGCAGCGGTCCGGCCGGGTGGACCTCGGCGTCCTGGTCGGCCACCAGCCCGCGCAGCGCGCCACCCGCGCCGAGCACGTCGTCGCACCGACCCGCCAGCTCCGGGGTGGCGGGCCGGGCTCCGGTCTCCACCCTGCTGAGGTAGCCCTTGCTGTAGTGGGCCATTTCGCTCAGCGCCTTCAACGAGACGCCCTGCTGCGTCCGAAGTCTTCGCAACTCGTGCCCGAATCTGTCGCTCAAAACTCCCCCCTCCTGCCCGTGTTGGTTGCTGTCTCCCCCGATGGGGCCCATCACAGGCGGCCGAGAGCCGCCGCGCCACCACGCGCTCCGGGGCCGCGCTGCCGTCGTCGTATGTGCTCCCCCCGGAGACGACGGCACCCCAGCGTGGGTGGCGGGGCCGATCCTACGGGAGATCACCGTCCGATGTTCGAATTCGATCAGAGATATCTCACCGAGTTTCGGATGCCGATCACGGGCCGGCCGCAGTAGAGGCACGGATCAGGATCCGTGCCCGCGTTGCCGTGACATTCCCCGATGCATCCGCCCTCCCCACGGATGTTGACTGTGCGTCACCGAAAGCCCGGACCGGACGGGTCGCCGCGTTCGAACACCGCGGCGAGCCAGGACGGGAATCCCGGGTGGTCGCGCCACGGCGCGGCGGCCCGCAGCAGCAGCTCCCAGTGGGCCGCGGCGGGCGGAGCCGCGGGGTGGCGCAGGCTCTCGGGTACCTCCGCGCCGAGCGCCAGGTGCGCCCGCAGACCCGTCAGCGCCACCCCGACCGCGCTGCGCAGCGCCTCGGCGGACCGGGCGGCCTCGCCGCCCGCCATCGATCCGCCCGCCACATCGATCCGGGCGGACAGAAAGCCTTCGAGCACAGTGAGTTGACTGTTCGTCAGCAAAGATGGCGGGCCACCGGGGCGGGTCGGCTGCCGGTCCGTGCGGAGCAGCGCCTGCTGGGTCGCGCGCAGCTCCGGGCCGGGGTCGAGACCCAGCTCGGCCGCGAGCCGCTCGGCGAGGCGGCGGTACACGGCCAGTGCCTCCACCCGCCGGCCGGAGCGGCCGAGGGCCAGCATCAGCTGCCCGACGAAGCGGTCCCGCAGCGGGAACTGCGCTACCAGGGAGGCTAGTTCGGGAACGGCGCGGCGGTGCCGACCGAGCTCCAGTTCCAGGTCGAGGCAGTCCTCCAGAGCGGTCAGCCGCTGTTCGTCCAGGGCCACGGCGCCGGCCGCGAGCGCTCCGCCCGCCGCGCCGCCGGCGTCACCCAGGCCGTCCAGGGCCGGTCCACGCCACAGGGCCAGGCCGGCGCGCAGCTCCCCGAGGGCCTCGACCGGTCGCTGGACGGCGGCCGCGTGGCGGGCACGGGCGAGGTGACGGGTGAACATCCTGGCGTCCAACTGCTGTTCTCGAAGCTGGAGTTGGTAGCCGGCGCCGATGGTGAGCAGGCTGGGGGCGGCCGGCCCCGCGGCGGCCGTGCCGAGCCGCCGGCGCAGCCCGCCGGCCAGGTTGCGGACCTGCCGGGAGGCGGTGGCGGGCGGCCGCTCCCCCCAGACCGCGTCCACCAGCCGGCCCACCGGGACGACGGCACCGGCGCTCAGCAGCAGGGCCGCCAGCAGCCGTTCCTGTCGGGGCCCTTCGAGCGGGACCCGGCGGCCGCCGGCCCGCACCTCGACCGCGCCCAGGATCCTGAACTCCACCACGACCTCCGACGGCGACCGGTCGGCGAGACCCCGGTCGTGTACTCACCGCGACGACGGGAGCCCGTCGCACCCGCGTCCAGACGGTGCCCAGACGATGACGGTTTCATGTCAGAAAGCTGCCGCCGCATGACAACGTCGGCCCCGGCCGCCCGTGGCCGGGCGCCCCTCACGACCCTCGGGAGTACTGATGAGTTTCCTCGACCGCACCCGCGCGCTCGCCGTCGCCTCGGCGGTGGCCGCGCTGATCCCGCTCGCCGCAGGCTCCGCCCAGGCCGCGCCGCCCGCCACCCACGCGGGCCTGACCTGGAGCCTGCTGGGCACCGGCCCGGACGGGTCCGTCCACGTCGGCGGCCCCGGCGGCACCGCCAGCGACCCGTACCACGGCGACACCCCGGCCACCGCCTCGCTGCCGGTGCTCTGCCTGCGGGCCGACGGCAGCCCCAAGCCGGACGGCATCACCACCGACTTCTACGACGGCTGGGCCCAGGGCACCGTCGCGCCCTCCACCGCGGTGAAGGGCAGCCGGCTGAACAGCCGGGCGGCGGCCGACTCGATCTGCCAGGCGAGCTTCGGCACCGGCTGGCGACAGGCCGAGTTCCACGACGGGCACTACGGCCCGGACGAGTCCGCGACCGGCGGCTGGACCTTCTGGGCCTACGGTGACCTGCGGCCCGGCCGCTTCTGGGTGGCCATCAACGACCAGCCGGCCAACCCCTGGAACTGAGACCCCACGGCGGCGCGGCTCAGCGCCACGCCCCCCGGGCCGACAGGTCGAGCACCAGGGCCGCGATGTTCCAGGCGTCGTCCTCACCGCGGTGGTGCCGGCCCTCCAGCGGCAGGCCGGCCAGGCGCAGCGCCTCGGCCATGCCGGGGCGCTTGCGCAGCCCGTTCGCCTCGGTGAAGACCAGCTTGGCGTTGGTGTGGCGGCGGCCGAACGGGTACGCCGTCCCGGTGGCGCGGCACTGGCGGATGAACTGGTTCCGGTCGTAGTCGCCCCAGCTCGCCCACGGGCGGGAGCCGGCCCGGTGTTCGGCGGCCAGCAGCCGGCAGGCCTCGGCGAAGGTGAGGCCGGTGTCGACCTCGGCCGGGGTCAGGCCGGTCAGCCGGGTGCAGAACGGGCTCACGGTCGAGCGGGCGGGCCGGACCAGGATCCGGTGCCGCCCGACCCGCTTCCCGGCGGCCGGGTCGACCACGGTCAGCCCGATCTCGATGATCTCGCTCACCGCGCCGGGCGGCGGCTGACCGTCCCAGCAGGTCGCCTCGACGTCGACCACGTTCCACAGCTCCCCGGTGCTCTCCACGCCGGGGAGCGTAGCCGCCGGAGGCGGCCGGGCACCGGGATTTTCCGGCCGCCCGGCGCCCGCCGGTCAGGCGATCGCGGTGAGCACCAGGTCGTCCTGGACCAGCCAGCGGCCGTTGAAGCCGCGCAGCGGGCCGCCGTCGGCGGTGGTCCCGTCGACCAGCAGCCGGGCCGACCAGGTGCCGTCCGGGGCGAGCGTGATGTCCGCCTCCTCGAACTCCAGGAAGCGTCTGGTCAGCGGGAACCACGCCTTGTAGACGCTCTCCTTGGCGCTGAACAGCATCCGGTCCCAGTGCACCTGCGGCTGCTCGGCCTGCAACTCGGCGATCCTGGACTGCTCCTGGGGCAGCGCTATCACGTCGAGGACGTCGTCGGGCAGCGGCGCGTGCGACTCGGCGTCGATGCCCACGGTGCGCAGCTCCGACGCCCGGGCGACCACCGCCGCGCGGTAGCCGGCGCAGTGCGTCATGCTGCCGACCACGCCGGCCGGCCAGGTCGGTGCGCCGCGCTCACCACGCAGGATCGGCGCGGGTGGAACTCCGAGTGCGCCGAGCGCGCGCCGGGCGCAGGCCCGTACGGTGGCGAACTCCCGGCGTCGGCCGGGCACGGCCCTGGCGACCAGCTCCTCCTCCTCGGGGAAGAGCGGCGCGTCGGCGCGGTCGTCGAAGGCCTCCGCCCAGGAGACGCCCGCAGGCAGCAGCTGCTCGATCACCGCTGCTCCTCCCGCAGGACCCGGCGCGGCCGGTGCGGTCCGCCGCGCGGCCCCCACTCGCGCGGGTATCCCAGCGAGACCTCCTCGAAGCGCACCCCGTCGGCCCAGGTGACGCGGGGGATGTGGAGGTGACCGTAGATCATGGCGGCGGCGTCGTAGCGCAGGTGCCAGTCGGCGGTGCGCTCGGTGCCGCACCAGAGCGCGAACTCCGGGTAGCGCAGGATCCTGGTGGGCTCGCGGACCAGCGGGTAGTGGTTGACCAGCACGGTCGGCAGCGCCGGGTCCCGCCGGGCGAGCAGCCGCTCGGTCTCGGTGATCCGCGCCTCGCACCAGGCGTCGAGGGAGGGGTACGGGTCGGGGTGCAGCATCATCTCGTCGGTGCACACCACACCGGCCGCATAGGCGGCGGCCAGGGCCTGGGCCTTGTCGGCGGTGCCCTCGGGGCGGAAGGTGTAGTCGTAGAGCAGGAAGAGCGGGGCGACGGTGACCGGTCCACCGGGGCCCGCGTGCCACACCGGGTACGGGTCCTCGGGCGTCAGCACGTCGAGCCGGCGGCAGAGTTCGACCAGGGCACGGTAGCGCTCCTCGCCCCTGAGCTGCACCGGGTCGTCCTTCGGGGTCCACAGCTCGTGGTTGCCGGGGGACCAGATGACCTTGGCGTACCGCTCGCGCAGGGTGGCCAGCACCCATTCGATCTCGCCGAACCGCTCGCTGACGTCGCCGGCGACGATCAGCCAGTCCTCCGGGGAGTCGGGGCGGAGCTCGTCGACCACCTTCCGGTTCTCCGGGTAGGCGACGTGCAGGTCGCTGATGGCGAACAGGGTGCCGCTCATGCCAGGGCCTTGAGGTGGTGGGAGACCACGGCGGCGATCTCCTCGTGCCGGCCGTTCAGGTAGAAGTGGCCGCCGGGGAAGACGTCGAGTTCGAACGCGCCGCCGGAGTACCGCTCCCAGGCCCGGGCGTCCTCCTCGGAGGTCACCGGATCGGCGTCGCCGACCAGCGCGGTGACCGGGCAGCCCAACGGCCGTGGTGGGTCGGGCCGGTAGCCGGCGAGCGCGGCGTAGTCGGCGCGCAGGGCGGGCAGGGCCAGGGCCCGGATCTCCGGGTCGGCGAGCAGGCTCGGGTCGGTACCGCCGAGCGCCGCCGTGTGGGCGACCAGCTCCTCCTCGCCGAGTCGGTGGATCGTCTCCGGGCGGCCACGGTCGGGTGCCCGCCGGCCGGACACGAAGAGGTGGGCGGGGCCCGCGCCGGTCCGCTCCAGCCGCCGGGCGGTCTCGTACGCGATCACCGCGCCCATGCTGTGCCCGAGCAGGGCGAGCGGTCGGCCGTCGGGGCGGCCGAGGGCGGTGACGACCTGCGCGGCCAGCTCGCCGATGTCGGTCAACGGGGTCTCGGTGAAACGGTCCTGACGGCCCGGGTACTGCACGGCCAGGACGTCGACCTCGGGGCGCAGCACCGTGGACAGCGGGTGCCAGTAGCTGGCGGAGCCGCCCGCGTGCGGGAAGCACACCAGTCGGACGGGGGCCGACTCGGTCGGGTGGTACCGCCGTATCCAGCGGTCGCTGCTCATCGCCACTCCCCTGTCACCCCTGCGTGCCGGTCACGGATGTTCACCGGGCCGACAATACTCTGACACCGCTTCACTTCTCCGGATCTTCACATCGAAGGCCGCACCCGGCCGCCGGCCCGGCCGCGGACGGGATCCGGGGCGGACGACGGCGGGCACCGGGGGCCACCACGGGCACCGGAGGGCCCCGGCGGGGGCACGACCCCTCCCCGACTCCAGTATGGTTAGGTTAGCCTAACCATTACATGCGGGCCGCCGCCTGGCACCCCGTCCGATCAACGCTGCCCGCGGAGTACCCGATGCCGTCGCCCCCGCCCCCGCCGACCGCCGAAGGACGGCCCCCGGCCCGCCGCTGTCCCCGTACGGTCGCGGCGCACGCCGCCTGACGGCCGGCCCGCAGCCCCGCGAGGACCGGGCCGCCCGGTGCGCCGCCCACCCCGTGCGGCCCCGGCCCCAGCACCACCGCCCCACCCGACGACGGCCCGCCCGACGGCCGTCCCCCACCGCACGCCCCGGCCCAGGCGCCACCCGCGCCAGGAAACGGAGAACTCATGACCACGGCCTCCACGGCCCACGACACGGCCGCCGCCCTGCCGGGCGCAGCGGCCCTGCTGGCGGCCTACCGGCCGGGCCCCTCCTCGGCGTTCTTCGCCGGGCCGAGCCGCACCCTGCTGGCCGAGGGCGTCCGGGCCACCGTGGCCGACCCGGCCCGCGCCGCCGACGCCCTGCGCGCGGCCCGCGCGGACGGCCTGGCGCACCCCGTGGTGGTCGGTGCGATCCCGTTCTCCCCCGGAGCGCCGTCCCGGCTCTTCGTGCCCGAGCAGGTCGACTGGGCACCGCCGCTGCGCGAGGACCCGCTGCTCCAACTGCCGGGCGCCCGCACGGCCCCGGCCACCTGGCGGCAGCGCCCGGTACCCGCCCCCGAGGTCTACCGCGACGCGGTGGCCGAGGCCGTCCGGCGGCTGACCGGCGACCCCGAGCTGACCAAGGTGGTGCTGGCCCGCACCCTGGAGCTGACCACGCCCGGCGGGGCCGACCTGCCGTCGATGCTGCACCGCCTCGCCCGCCGGGACCCGGACGGCTACACCTTCGCCGTCCCCGCCGGGGGCGACGCCACGCTGATCGGGGCCAGCCCCGAACTGCTGGTCTCCCGCCGGGGCACCGCGGTCAGCGCCAACCCGCTGGCCGGTTCGGCCGCCCGGAGCACCGACCTGGCCGAGGACGTCCGCCGCGCCGCCGCCCTGCTGGAGTCCCCCAAGGACCTGCACGAGCACGCCGTGGTGGTGGAGGCCGTCCGGGCCGCCCTGGCCCCCCTCTGCGCCGACCTCACCGTCCCCGAGCAGCCGACGCTGGTCCGCACCGCCGCGATGTGGCACCTGTCCACCACCGTCACCGGCACCCTCGCCGACCCGGCCACCAGCGCGCTCGACCTCGCCCTCGCCCTGCACCCGACCCCGGCCGTCTGCGGCACCCCGACCGACCGGGCCCGCCACCTGATCGGCGAGCTGGAGCCGTTCGACCGGGGCCTGTACACCGGCGTGGTCGGCTGGGGCGACCTCGCCGGCGACGGCGAGTGGGTGGTCACGCTGCGCTGCGCCGAGGCCGACGGCGACCTGCTGCGGCTGTTCGCCGGCGCGGGCATCGTCGCAGCCTCCGACCCGGCCGCCGAACTGGCCGAGACCGGTGCCAAGTTCCGCACCTTCCTGCACGCCGTGGGCCTGGAGGAGAGCAAGTGAGCACCCCATCGGGCACCTCCCCCGACACCCACCCGGCAGCCGCCGGGCCCGCCCGGTCCACGGACAACGCCTCGTCCACCGACACCGTCTCGTCCATCGACACCGCCTGGTCCACGGACACCGCCTGGCCCGCGGAGTACGCGGCCCGCTACCGCGCGGCCGGCCACTGGACCGGCGAGACGCTCGACCGGATGATCCGCGAACACGCCGCCGCCCACCCCGGGCGGATCGCCGTCACCGACGGCGACCGGCACTGGAGCTACGCCGAGCTGGACGGCCGGGCCGACCGGATCGCCACCGGCCTGCTCACCCGCGGCCTGCGCCGCGGCGACCGGGTGGTGCTCCAACTGCCCAACGTCGCCGAGTTCTTCGAGCTCTTCTTCGGCCTGCTGCGGGCCGGCGTCGTCCCGGTGATGGCACTGCCCGCGCACCGGCGCGCCGAGATCTCGTACTTCTGCGAGTTCGCCGGGGCCCGGGCGCTGATCGTGCCGGACCGGCACGCCGGCTTCGACCACCGCGAGCTCGCCGCCGAGGTGCTGGCCGCCGTCCCCGCGCTCGGCGAGGTCATCGTGGTCGGCGACGCCGGCCCGTACACCCCGGTCGAGGAGCTGCGGGCCGCCGAACCCGCGCCCGTCCAGGACCCGCCCGGCGCGGGGGACCTGGCCTTCCTCCAGCTCTCGGGCGGCTCCACCGGCCTGCCCAAGCTGATCCCCCGGGCGCACGACGACTACCTGTACAGCGTCCGGGAGTCCGCCGCCATCTGCGGGCTCGACGCCGGCACGGTCTACCTGTGCGCCCTGCCGGCGGCGCACAACTTCCCGCTCAGCTCCCCCGGCACGCTCGGCGCCCTCCACGCCGGCGGCCGGGTGGTGCTCGCCCCCAACCCCAGCCCGGACGCCGCCTTCCCGCTGATCGAACGCGAGCGGGTCACCCTCACCGGGCTCGTCCCGCCGGTCGCCCTCGCCTGGGCGGACGCCGCACCGCAGAGCCCGTACGACCTCGGCAGCCTGCAGCTGCTCCAGGTCGGCGGCGCCAAGCTCAGCGCCGAGGGCGCCCGGCGGCTCGCACCGGCGCTCGGCTGCCGGCTCCAGCAGGTCTTCGGGATGGCCGAGGGGCTCGTCAACTACACCCGGCCCGAGGACGACGAGGAGACCGTGCTCACCACGCAGGGCCGCCCGATCTCGCCCGACGACGAGGTACGGGTCGTCGACGACGAGGACCGCGACCTGCCGGACGGCGGCACCGGACACCTGCTCACCCGCGGCCCGTACACCATCCGCGGCTACTGGCGCGCCCCCGAGCACAACGCCCGGGCGTTCACCGCCGACGGGTTCTACCGCACCGGTGATGTCGTCCGCCGGACGCCCTCCGGTCACCTGGTGGTCGAGGGGAGGGCCAAGGATCAGATCAACCGGGGTGGCGAGAAGGTCGCCGCCGAGGAGGTCGAGAACGTGCTGCTGGCCCACCCGGCCGTCCACGACGCCTCCGTGGTCGCCACCCCCGACGCCTACCTGGGCGAGCGCAGCTGCGCGTACGTCATCCTGCGCGAGGGGGCCGCCAGACCGCGCGCCGCCGAGCTCAAGGCCTTCGTCCGCAAGGCCGGTCTCGCCGACTTCAAGGTGCCCGACAAGGTGGAGTTCGTCACCGCGTTCCCGCAGACCGGAATCGGCAAGGTCAGCAAGAAGGACCTCCGAGCCGCCGCCCCCCAGCCGTAGGAAGACCCCACCACCATGGCACTGCCCGCCATCGAGCCCTACCCGATGCCCGGCCCCGACCAGCTGCCCGGCGCCCGCGTCCCCTGGCAGGTCGACCCGGACCGGGCCGTCCTGCTCGTGCACGACCTGCAGAACTACTTCCTGCGGGCGTTCACGCCGGACGCCTCCCCGCTCACCCCGATGCTCGGCAACACGGCCCGGCTCCTCGACTGGGCCCGCGCGCACGGCACCCCGGTCGTCTACTCCCACCAGCGCGGCGGCCAGACGCCCGAACAGCGAGGCCTCCAGCTGGACTTCTGGGGCCCGGGCCTGCCCGCCGACGAGCACGCCCAGGGCATGCCCGGGCAGGTCGCACCCGCCGACGGCGACACCCTGATCACCAAGTGGAAGTACAGCGCTTTCGCCCGCACCGACCTGGCCGCCCGGCTCGCCGCCGCCGGCCGCGACCAGCTCGTCCTGGTCGGCGTCTACGCGCACATCGGCGTGATGATGACCGCCGCCGACGCCTGGAGCCACGACGTGCAGGCCTTCGTGGTGGGCGACGCCGTCGCCGACTTCTCCGAGCGCCACCACCTGGACGCGCTGCGCTGGGCCGCCGACAAGTGCGCCGTCGTGGTCCACACCGAACAGCTGCTGGAGGGCAAGTGACCACCGCCCGGGCCACCCCGGGCCGGCTCGCCGCCGACGGCGTCACCCTGCGCTACGGCGACCGGGCGATCGCCACCGAACTGTCCGTCGCGATCCCGGACAACTCCTTCACGGTGATCGTCGGCCCGAACGCCTGCGGCAAGTCCACCCTGCTGCGCGCCTTCGCCCGGCTGCTCAGACCGGCCGCCGGCCGGGTCCTGCTGGACGGCGAGCAGATCAGCGGCCTGCCCGCCAAGGAGCTCGCCCGCCGACTCGGCCTGCTGCCGCAGAGCTCGACCGCCCCGGACGGCATCACCGTCGCCGACCTGGTCGCCCGGGGGCGCTACCCGCACCAGGGCCTGCTGCGGCAGTGGTCCCGCGAGGACGAACGGGTGGTCGCCGAGTCGATGGCCGCGACCGGCGTCGACGCACTCGCCGACCGCTACGTGGACGAGCTGTCGGGCGGTCAGCGCCAGCGGGTGTGGCTGGCCATGGCACTGGCCCAGCAGACCTCCCTGCTGCTGCTCGACGAGCCCACCACCTTCCTCGACATCGCCCACCAGGTCGAGGTGCTCGACCTCTGCGCCCGGCTGCACGAGGAGCAGGACCGCACGCTGGTCGCCGTCCTGCACGACCTCAACCAGGCCGCCCGGTACGCCACCCACCTGATCGCCATGCGTGACGGCGCGGTGGTCGCCGAGGGCCCGCCCGGCGAGATCGTCACCGCCGAGCTGGTCGAGCGGGTCTTCGACCTGCCCTGCCAGATCATCGACGACCCGCAGACCGGCACCCCGCTGGTCGTCCCCGCCGCCCCCGCGCGCAGGGTCGCCCGGCGGTGAACGTCACCGTCGCCTCGCCCCCGGTCCCGGTCCGCACCGCGACCGGGGGCGACGCCACCGCGCTGTACGTCCTGTCGGCGCCCTTCATGCGCTCCGGCGAGCTGCGGGTCCGCACCCTGGCCGACTACCGCGGCCGGGCCACCGACTTCCTGATCGCCCCGGACCCGCGGCCCGGGCCCCCGGCCGGCTGCGTCGCCCTGCGGCCGCTCGCGCCCGAACCCGGCCATCCGGCCGCCGGGCTGCTCTACAACCTCTGCGTCCACCCCGGCCACCAGGGCACCGGTGTCGGCTCCCGGCTGCTCGCCGCCCTCCTCGACCGCGCCACCGACCGCGGCCTGCGCACCGTCTACGCCGCGAGCACCGGCAGCGCCGCGTTCTTCCTGCGGACCGGCTTCCGCGAGGTCCCGGCCGCCCTCGCCCCGGCCGGCTGGACCGCCACCCTCGACCCGGCCCGCGGCTCCCGGGTCTACCGCCACGACCTCCCCCCGGCCGCCGGACCCGGTCGGACCCTGTCCTGAGCGGTGTCCCGCCGTCGCACCGGCCGGCCGCGGACGGGCGGGCGGCCGCACACCGTGCCGACCGCGCGGTACATTCGGACGACCGGCGGGCATCCGAGCGACCGACCGGCGGGCGGGCGAGAGGTGAGGGCGTGGCCGACACGGTGGAGGCGCTGAACACGGTGGCCCGCAACGTCCGGGCCGCCCGGGCCAGGGCCGGGCTGACCCTGGACCAGCTCGGCACCCGGGCGCAGGTCAGCAAGGGCGCCCTGGTCGCCCTGGAGAAGGCCCAGGGGAACCCCAACCTCGCCACCCTCGTCCGTCTCGCCGACACCCTCGGGCTGTCGGTGTCGGCACTGATGGAGGGCCCCCGGGAGGGCAGGGTGCAGATCGTGGACGCGGCGGCCGTCGCCCCGCTGTGGACCGGGGAGCACGGCGGGACGGCGCGGCTGATGCTCACCACCGCCGGCCCGGCGCCCGTGGAGGTCTGGCGCTGGCGGCTGCACCCCGCCGAGAGCTACCCGAGCCACCCGCACCCGGTCGGCGTGGTGGAGACGGTCAGCGTCACCGCCGGCGCGATGATGCTGGTGGTCGACGGCGCCGAGCACCCGCTGGCGGCCGGGGCGACCGCGACCTTCGCGGCGGACGTGCCGCACACCTACCGGGGCGCCGGGACGGGCCCCTGCGACCTGGTGATGACCGTCCACCTGCCGGCGGGCCCGGCCGCCCGCACCTGACCGCCGGCGCCCGACGGCCCGTCCGGCGAGGCATCCGACGAGGCGACGGAGACGACGGCGATGACGAGCAGCGGAACGGCAGTGGTCACCCTCCCCGGCGACACGCTGATCCTGATCACCCGGGAGTTCGACGCCCCCAGACACCAGGTCTACCGGGCCTGGACCACCCCGGAGCTGATCGAGCGCTGGTGGGGCGGGGACCGCGGCGAGGTCACCGGCGTGGAGGTCGACCTGCGGGTCGGCGGCACCTGGCGGTACGTCATGACGGCGAACGGCGGTTTCGAGGCCGCCTTCCACGGCGTGTACCAGGAGGTCGTGCCGGACGAGCGGATCGTCGCGACGGAGGTCTTCGAGGGGATGCCCGACGCCCCGGCCCGAACCACCCTGACCCTCACCGAGCGGGACGGCCGCACCACCCTGGCCGTCCTGGTCGAGCACCTGACCGGGGAGCACCGCGACGCGCACGTCGACTCCGGCATGGAGGCCGGGATGCAGGAGTCGCTGGACCACCTGGAGCAGGTCGCCCGCTCGCTCGGCTGAACGCGCCGGCGGGCCCGCCCGCAGCGCCCGCCCGGCCACCGACCCCACCGGTATGACCTTTCCGATTCGACGGGCCGTCACCGCCGGCCCCGGCATAGGGTGGCGGCCATGTCCGCCCCGCTCTCCCGAACCGCGCGGCTCGCCGCGTACGACTCGGCCTCCACGGCGCTGTCGAGACTGGACGACCGCCAGCTCACCCGGCTGCTCGCCGGGGCGGTGCCCGCGGCCCAGGGCGGCGGCCGGGCGGCCCGGCTGAAGGTCGGCACCGTCCCCGTGCTGGTCCGGCGGATCCCGCTGACCGACCGGGAGCTGCTGGCCGGCAACGTGATGTCCACCGCGGACCTGTTCCGGCTGCCGCCCGCCTGCCACTACGGCGTCCGCAGCCCCGGCTTCGGCGCCTGGCGCGAGCTCGCGGTGCACGGCACCACCACCGACTGGGTGCTGCTCGGCGAGAGCCAGGACTTCCCGCTGATGTACCACTGG
Source organism: Kitasatospora sp. NPDC088346 (assembly GCF_044740765.1). Lineage (NCBI taxonomy): Bacteria > Bacillati > Actinomycetota > Actinomycetes > Kitasatosporales > Streptomycetaceae > Kitasatospora > Kitasatospora sp. NPDC088346. Next base: position 10,816 of record NZ_JBIURH010000060.1, on the reverse strand, counting down.
CGGGTGCTGCCGAGCCCCGGGGTGCCCGTCCCGGAGGAACTCGCGGACGTGGACAAGGTGGTCGGGCACTGGGAGGGCTCGCCCGAGGTGCGGGCCCGGGTCGAGGAGCTCGGGCGGGCCTCGTACAGCGCGGTGCTGTTCCTGGAGTACATCCCGCTGACCCTGCGGGCCTGGCTGGCCGGGCGGACCGCCGAGGGCGGCGGCAGCGCCTCGTCGGCCTGGGCGGCGGCGGACCGGGGCCTGCGGTCGGGGACGGCGTACATGAACTCCCGCGGGCTGCTGCACTTCGACACCCGGCTGGAGAACGTGCTGACCGACGGCCACCGCCTCTACTTCACCGGCTTCGGCCACGCGCTGCACGAGCGGTTCACCCACGCCCCGCAGGAGGCGCGGTTCTTCCGCGACCACCGGGACTACGACAGCGGTGCCACCGCGAGCCACCTGGCGCACTGGCTGGTGTCGGCCCTCAGCGGGCACCGGCCCGACAAGGGGGACGCGCTGCTGCGGCACTGTGCCCGGGGCGGCGAACCGGACGGGCTGCCGGGCACGGCCGCCGAGCTGGTCACCCGGTACGCCCCGGTGGCCACCGTGATGGCCGACTTCCAGGGCCGGCTGCACGCGGGCGACCCGGCCGCGGTGTTCCCGGCGCGGGAGGTCCGGGAGGCGCTGGCCGGCTGAGCCGGGCGCCCCCGACGGCGGGCCGGCGGCCTGCCATCGGGGGCGCGCTGTGCGGGGGATCCCGGGCGGGGATACCGGGCGGGGTCAGCGGGTCAGGGCGACCTGGTCGACCGTCCAGAACGCGCTGTTGGTACCGGTGTAGCGGAACTGGAGCTGGGCGGTGGTGGCCCCGGCCGGGACGGGGATCGCGATCCGTTCGAACCCGTTGGCATCGGCCCGGTACGACTTCACCAACTGCGGGGTGCCGGAGTCGAACACCACGTAGACGTCACCGGTCTGCGGGCCGTCGACCTTGTAGTCGGTCGTGTAGGTCAGGGTCGCGGTCGCGGCGCCGCCCACCGGGTAGCGCGGGCTGAGCAGCGTGGAGTCGAACTGGCCCGCGCCGTGCGACGTGTCGTCCCACTCGTCCGAGTCGGCCACCGCGAAGACGTTGCGGGCCCGGACGTTGGTCTCGCGGGCCTGGCCGAGCTGGGCGGCGGTCCAGAACTCGTCGGTGGCGAAGGCCCAGCCGCGCCACTCGGTGACGCCGCCGCCGGGCATCCGGGAGTTGTCGATGCTCCAGCCGCTGGGGGCGGTGCGGGTCCAGCCCTTGGTGCCGGCCGGGATGCCGGTCTCGTCGGCGCGGGTCTGCAGGGCGGGTCTCAGGGTGTCGAAGGCGTCCGGGGTGATCTCGTCGACCGGCCGGCCGTCGAGCTTCCAGGCCGGGTCGGGGGTCACGCCCTCGTGCTTGAGCACGGTCGGGGCGACGTCCACCGGCTTGACGTCCTGGCGGGTGGAGCCCGGGGTGAAGCCGGTGCCGTCGGCGATCACGAAGGTCTGCCGCTCGTTGGCGCTGTTGCCGCCGTGGCCGCCGGCGTCGGTGTGGCCGTGGTCGGTGGTGACCACGATCAGCCAGTCCTCGGCGGCGTAGCCCGGCCGTGCCTTGACGGCCTGGAGCACCTGGCCGACCAGGGCGTCCACCGAGTGGATCGCGGCCGCGTACTGGGGGCTGGCGCCGCCGTGGGCGTGGCCGGCCTCGTCGACCTGGTCGAAGTGCAGGAAGGTGGTGTCGGGGTTGCCGTTGCGCAGGTAGTCGGCGGCGTCGGCGGCGGTCTTGGTGTCGTTGTCGGCCTCCGGGATCCGCAGGTCGGCGCGGCCGTTGAAGACGGTGTCGGCCACCGGGCTCCAGGAGGCGATCACCAGGGTCGAGGCGGCCGGGGCCGCGGTCTCCAGGCGGGTCGCGAGGTCGGGGTAGAGGTCGTAGTGGGAGCCGGTGAAGGTGTTGTCCTTCACGCCGTGCTTGTCCGGCCACACGCCGGTGGCGATGGTCGACCAGCCCGGCCCGGACAGTGTCGGGGCGAGCGGGTTGGCGTAGAGGTTGCTGGTGGCGGTCATCCCGCCGGCGATCAGGCCCTTGAGGTTGGGGGCGTCACCCGCGATCAGCTTGTCGTACCGGGTGCCGTCGATGCCGATGACGAGGGTCTTGGCCTGCTTGGTGCCGTTCGGCAGGCCTTTGTACGGGCCTGCGGCCGCGGTGGCCTGAGCGGCCGTCAGCGACAGTGTCGCCGCGGTGGCGGCGCCGACGGCGGTGACGGCGGCGGCGATCCGGACGGAACGGGACATGCGCACGGGGGCTCTCCCAGGGGACGGTGGGGACGGGGGCGCGTGGCGTGCCGCGCCGGTACGAGCGTGCGGCCGCCCGGGAGTGTCCGAGCTGCCCGGAGCGCACCGCCGCATGAACAGCGCGGGAACTTCAGTCCAGACCCGTTACCATCCCGTGACCATCCGGGCTCCCCGATAGGGTGGCGCGGTGAGCCCAGGGACCCCGCACGCACCAGACACCCCCGTCCGATCCGGAGTCCCGGAGCACGGCCGGCTGCCCAAGTACTACGTCGTCAAGACGGAGTTGGAGGGACTGCTGGCCGAGCTCGGCCCCGGCGGCCTGCTGCCGACCGAACTGGACCTCGCCGCCCGGTACGGGGTGGCCCGGGCGACCCTGCGCCAGGCGCTGCGCGAACTGCTGCTGGAGGGCCGGCTGCGGCGGCGCGGACGCGGCACCGTGGTGGCCGGCGCCAAGCTCGAACAGCCGCTGTCACTGGCCAGTTACACCGAGGGTGTCAGCCGCCAGGGCATGCGCCCCGGGCGGACCCTGATCGGCCTCGACCGCTTCCCCGCCGACCCCGCCACGGCCGCCCGGCTGGGCCTGGCCGAGGGCGAACCGGTGTGGCACCTGGAGCGGGTGCTGCTGGCCGACGAGGAGCGGATCGGCCTGGAGAGCACCCACGTGGCGGTGGACCGGGTGCCCCGGCTGGCCGAGGACTTCGACCCGGCGTCCTCGTTCTACGGCTACCTGCGCGAGCAGGGCGCCGAGCTCGGCGCCGGGCAGGAACGGATCGAGACGGTGCTGGCCACCCCGCGCGAGGCCCTGCTGATCGGCACCCCGCCCGCACTGCCGATGCTGCTGCTGCACCGTCGCAGCCTGGACGCCTCCGGGGCTCCGCTGGAGCAGGTGCGCTCGCTCTACCGGGGCGACCGGTTCAGCTTCACGCTCGATCTGCGGGCCCCGGGGGCCTGAGCCGGCCCGAGCGGGCGGTCCGGTCAGCTGCCGGGCACGGCGCCGGTCAGCCACGCCCGGAGCGCCACTGACGGCCGATCAGCCAGATCAGGTAGCACCCGCCGAGCACACCCGTGAGCACGCCGACCGGCAGCTGGGTGGGGGCCAGCAGCCGCTGGGCGGCGAGGTCGCTCAGGACGAGCAGCAGCGCGCCGAGGAGCGCCGAGCCGACCAGGTTGGGACCGGTGGCACCGGTCAGCCGGCGGACGGCCTGCGGCGCGACCAGGGCGACGAACGGGATCGGACCGGCCGCCGCCGTGGCGGCCGCCGACAGGCCGACCCCGACCAGGATCAGCCACAGCCGGAGCCGGTCCGGCCGGACGCCGAGCGAGGCCGCGGCGTCGTCGCCCATCTCCAGCAGCCTCAGCGGGCGGCCGAGCAGCAGCGCGGCGGGCAGCAGGACGAGCAGCGCGGCGGCCATCGGACCGCAGTGCTCCCAGCCGCGCGCGTTCAGGCTGCCGGTCAGCCAGACGGCGGCGCTGGCCGCGTCGCTGAAGGAGGCCCGGGCGATCAGGTAGTCGTTGAGCGAGGCCAGCAGCGAGCTCATGCCGATGCCGACCAGCACCAGCCGGTAGCCCTGCGCGCTGCCACTGCGCGCCAGCAGGTAGACCAGCAGCGAGGTGGCCAGGCCGCCGACCGCCGCGCCGCCGGCCATCGTCGCGGCGCTTCCGCCGATCACCAGGATGACCAGCAGCGCGCCGGTCGCCGAGCCGAGCGTGAAGCCGATGACGTCCGGGCTGCCGAGCGGGTTGCGGGCGACGGTCTGGAAGAGCGAGCCGGCCACGCCGAGGGCCGCACCGACCAGCAGCGCGGTCAGCACCCGGGGCAGCCGGACCTCGGTGACGATGTACCGGTCGATCTTCGCCCCGCCGCCGCCGAGCGCGTTCAGCACCTCGGCGACGGACAGCGGGAAGTCACCGGTGGTCAGGGTCCAGACCACCGCGGCGAGCAGGGCGAGGACCAGCAGCCCGCAGACCGCGGCGGCCCGGGGGTGCCAGCGCACCGAGCCGCCGCCGGGCAGGCGGACGGCGTGCAGCGGCACCCCGGCGGCGGCGGGCGGCGGGGAGGTCCGGGCGGCGGGGGCGGGGGCCGTGTGGGTGTTCACAGTTGGGCGATCCTTCGGCCGCGGACGAGGACGATGAAGAGCGGTGCGCCGAGGAAGGCGGTGATCACGCCGGCCTGGAGCTCGGCGGGGTGCAGCACGACCCGCCCGACGATGTCCGCGGTGAGCAGCAGCACCGGCGCGAGCACGGCGGAGAACACCAGTACCCAGCGCTGGTCGGGGCCGCAGATCCGCCGGGCCACGTGCGGCACGGCCAGGCCGACGAAGGCGATCGGGCCGACCGCGGCCGTGGAGGCGCCGGCGAGCAGGGTGACGGCGACCATCGCCAGCAGCCGGGTGCGGCCAGGTTTGGCACCGAGCGCGTGACCGGCGTCGTCGCCGAGCGCGAGCGCGTTCAGCGGGCGGGCCAGGCCGAGGGCGAGCACCGCGCCGGCGGCGAGGAAGGGCAGCACCTGGCCGACGATCTCGGCCTCGACCCCGGCGAGGGTGCCGACCTGCCAGAACCTGAACCGGTCCAGGGTCAGCGGGTCGAGCAGGATCAGGCCGTTGACGAAGGCGGTGAGCACGGCGGTGATCGCGGTGCCGGCCAGTGCCAGCCGGACCGGCGTGGCGGAGGCCCGTCCGCCGGAGCCGAGGACGTGCACCAGCACGGCCGCGACAGCCGCTCCGGCCAGCGCGAACCAGACGAACGAGCCGAAGGAGCGCAGGTCCAGCAGGGCCGTCCCGGCGGCGACCGAGGCGGCGGCGCCGCCGTTGACGCCGAGCAGACCCGGGTCGGCCAGCGGGTTGCGGGTCAGGGCCTGCATGAGCGCGCCGGCCAGCCCGAGGGCGGCTCCGACGGCGATGCCGAGCAGGGTGCGCGGGATCCGCGAGTGGTGGACGACGATCCAGTCGCCGTTGGTGGGCTCGTGGTGCAGCAGGACGTGCCAGACCTGGCCGGGCGGGATGTACTTGGCGCCGATCGCGATGCCCGCGACGGCCAGCAGCGCGAGCAGGCCGAGGCAGCCGACCAGCCAGGCCGTCCGCCGGGCCGGGCCGGCCGGCCGGCGGACGGTCGCCGCCGTGGGCTTCTCAAGGGTCTGGGCGGTCATGCGTGCTCGTGCTCGTCGTCCTCGTGGTGGTCGTGGTTCTCGACGCCGCGCTTCCAGTACCCGTCGACGTCGACCTGGTGGCGGTGCAGGTTGCGGTCCTCGCGCAGGTGGCGGCGGATCGGCTTGAGGCTGGTGGCCTCGCCGGCCACCCAGGCGAAGCCCATGCCCTCGGGCAGCTCGGCGGCGCGGATCGCGCGCTCCAGCAGGTCGGTGGAGCCGGACGGGGCGTCACCGCGGTGCAGCCAGGTCATGGTGAGGTCGGCGGCGGTCTCGAAGCGCTGCTCGTCCTCGGGCCCGGCGACCTCGGCGAAGGCGATCACGCGGACGCCGGCGGGGAGCATCTCGATCCAGCGGGCCAGGGCCGGCAGGGCGGTCTCCTCGGCACCGAGCAGGTACCAGTCGTGGACGAAGTCGATCACCTCGGAGCCGCGCGGCCCGAGGACGCCGAGGGTCATGCCCGGCTCCGCGGCGGCGGCCCAGCCGGAGCCGACGCCCGTGCCGTGCAGCACCATGTCGACGTCGATCTCGCGCTCGGCCCGGCGGTAGTGACGGATCGTGTAGTCGCGGGTGATCGGCTCGACCGGCGCGTCCATCCAGGTGTCGTTCTCGATCACCGGCTCGACCGGCAGCGCGGTGCCCGGCTCGGCGAAGCAGAGCTTCACGTGGTCGGTCGGCGCCTGCTCGCAGAAACCTTCCAGCGCCTCACCGGCGAAGGTGACCCGCACCGTACCGGGGGTGATCCGGTGGACCTGCTTGACCTCCAGCAGGCGGTACTTGAGCGGATGGCGGACGATCCGCATCCGCGGCGGAGCGATCTCGGTGGTCATCGTTTCGGCCCAATCCGGTGAGAGGTGGCGCGGCCCTGCGCCTGCGCGCGTGCCGCCGCCCCGGGGTCGGGACGGCGGCACGGGACGGCAGGTGCAGCTTAGGTTAGCCTAACCTGCCACGTGCACGCTACCGGCCGCCTCGTCCACCAGCCGGCCCCGGTCCAGCCGGACCACCCGGGGCATCCGGGCGATCGTCGCCGGACGGTGCGCGATCACCACCAGCGTGCAGTCGGCGCGCAGTTCGTCCAGCGCGTGCTCCAGCCGGGCGGCGGTCACCGGGTCGATGTCGGCCGTCGCCTCGTCCAGCACCAGCACCGCCGGGTCCGCGAGCACCGCCCGGACCAGGCCGAGGATCTGCCGCTCGCCGGCCGACAGGTTGCCACCGCGCTGGCCGACCTCGGCGTCCAGCCCGCCGGGCAGGTCCGCGATCCAGTCGGCGAGGCCCAGCTGATCGACCGTCCGCTCGATCCGGGGCCGGTCGGGGGCGCCCTGGACCAGCGCCAGGTTGTCCGCGATCGTCCCGGACACCATCCGGACCTCCTGCGGCACCAGCACGATCCGGCGCCGCAACTCGGTCTCCGGGATCTCGCGCAGGTCGGTGCCGGCGAAGGTCACCGCACCCGCGTCGGGCCGGTAGAGGCCGCAGAGCAGCTTGGAGAGCGTGGTCTTGCCGGAGCCGGTCTCGCCCACCACACCCGTCCGGCTGCCGACCGGGAAGTCCAGCGTCATCGCGTGCAGCACCCGGCCGTCGGCCCGGTAGGCGTACTCGATCTCCGTGCACCGCAGGTCCCCGTGGGCGGGCAGCCCCGCGCCGGGCCCACCGGCGACCCCGCCGGCGGGCGCCCGGACGGGCTCCGCGTCGGTGGCGGCCAGCAGGTCCAGCAGGCGGGCCAGCCCGGTCCGGGCGGTCTGCACCTCGCCGACCAGCTGGGAGAGGTCCGCGAAGGAGTCGAACAGGTTGCGGCCGGCCAGGATGAAGACCACCACGGTACCCACGCTCAGGCTGTCGCGGGTCACCAGCCAGCCGCCGACCAGCAGCAGGACGACCAGGGCGAACCCCTCGACCAGGCTCACCAGGTCGATCCGGTTCTCCACCCGCAGCGCCCGGCGGGCCGCACCCACCGCGAACCGGTTCTCCGCGTCGAAACGGCGGGTCCAGCCGGGCAGGCCACGGGAGGTCTGCAGCGCCTCACGGGCGGTCAGCGTCTCGGTGAAGGTGGCCGCCACGGCCGCCTCCGCGTTCGCCTTGCCGCCGAAGGCGGACGGCGCGTCGCGCTGGAACCACCGGGTCACCAGCAGGGTCAGCGGGACGAACACCGCCAGCTGCACCAGGAGCAGCAGCCACGAGTAACCGACCATCACCACCAGGGTGAAGGCCAGGGTCGCACCGGCCGAGACCAGGTTGCGCAGGTGCAGCCGGACGAACGCGGCCAGCGCGGCCACCTCGCCGGTCGCCCGGCGCAACAGCTCACCGGTGCGGTGGGTCTCCAGGAAGCGCAGCGGCGCGGTGGCGAGGTTCTCCACCGCCTGCTCCCGCAGGGTGCGGACGACCTGCTCACCGGCCCGGGCGAGCAGCAGCTCACCGGCGCGGGCGAAGCCGAGCTGGGCCAGGGCCAGCACGACCAGCAGGGCGACGGCCCACCCGAGTCCGCCGCGGTCGCCGTCCAGGACGGCGTCGGTGGCCAGGCCGATCAGCGGCGCGACGGCGACCAGCGCCGCCGAATCGGCCAGGCCGACCGTCAGCGCGACCACCAGGCGGTTGCGGTGCGGCCGCAGGTAGGGGGCGGCCCGGCGGAGCAGTGCGCGCTCGTCGGGCTCGTCGTCGAGCAGGGGCTGCTCAGCCACGGCCGGCCTCCACGGGGGTCTCGGTCCCGACGGCTTCGGTGTCGGGGGCGTCGGATGCGGGCGCTTCGAGGTGGACCACGCGGTCGGCGGCGTCCAGGACGGCCGAGCGGTGGGTGGCGAAGACGACCGTGCGGTCCTTGGCCCAGCCGCGCAGGCGGTCCAGCACGAGCTGTTCGGTGGTGGTGTCCAGCGCGGAGGTGGAGTCGTCCAGCAGCAGCACCGCGGGGTCGCCCAGCAGGGCGCGGGCGATCGCCAGGCGCTGGACCTGGCCGCCGGAGAGCGCGGTACCGCCCTCACCGAGCTCGGTGCCGTAGCCGTCGGCCATCGCGACCAGCTGGTCGTGGATGCCGGCGGTCCGGCAGGCCTCGTACAGTGCCTCGTCGTCGAGGTCGCGGCCGAGCCGCAGGTTGTCGGCGACGGTGCCGGAGACCAGCAGCGGGCGCTGCGCCACGTACGCGATCCTGGTTCGGACCTCGTCCAGGGCGGCGGTCCGCAGGTCGGTGCCGCCGTAGGCGACCGTGCCGGTGGCGGGGTCGTCCAGCCGGACGGCCAGGCGCAGCAGGGTGGACTTGCCCGAGCCGGTGGCGCCGGAGACGGCGAGGAACTCGCCGTGCCGGACGTCCAGGTCGAGCGGGGCCAGCACGGTGCGGCCGTCCCGGACGGCGCTCACAGCGGTGAGGGTCAGGGCGCCGGTGGCGGGCAGCGGCAGCGCCGAGGCCGGGTCGGGCTCGGCGACCGAGGGCAGGATGGACAGCGCCTCGTCGATCCGCGCGGCGGCGACGTCGGCCTGGCCGCGCTCCAGCAGCCGGTCGACCAGCACCCGGGTGGCGAGCGTGACGATCGCCATCCAGGACGCGAAGGCGGTCAGGCTGCCGATGCTGAGCCGGCCGTCCAGGACGGCGAGCCCACCGACGCCGACGCCGGCCGCCACCGCGAGCCGGGGGACGAACGGGCCGACGGCCGCCCAGGAGGCCTCGATCCGGGCCGCGGTGACGGTCCGCCCGGTGACCTCGGCGCTGGCCGCGTGGTGGCGCTCGACCAGCGGCCGGTGGCCGCCGGTGCCGCGCAGCCCGGTGCCGACCTGGAGCAGGTCGGCGACCGCGTCGGCACGCTCGCCGTGGACGCGGGCCAGCTCGCCGCTGGCGGCGGCGAAGCGCTTGGGGAAGTGGAGGTTGACCCAGACCAGGAACGGCAGGGTGGCCAGGGTCACCAGCAGCAGGCTGGTGTCGAGCACGGCCAGCGCGGGCAGCACGACCACGAAGGTGGTCCCGAGGACGACCCAGATCGCCAGTCCGTGCACCCACTCGCGGACCAGGTCGGTGTCCCGGGTGGCCCGCATCGCCAGGTCGCCGTGACCCCGGGAGGCGAGCGCGGCCCGGTCCAGCCGGGCCAGGTGCCGCAGCAGCCGGCCGCGCAGGTCGGCGCCGACCTTGGCATCCGCGTACCCGGCGAGGAACTGCCAGAGGTACAGGCCGACGAACTGGATCAGCGTCGTCCCGGCGGCGGCGCCGCACCAGAGCAGCAGGGCCCCGTTGTCGTGCTTCCTGACACCCTCGTCGAGCGCCTGCTGGACGCACCAGGGCACCGCGAGCAGGGCCACCTGCCGGACGGCGGCGGCGACCATCGCGGCGACGACGGTGCCGCGGTGCGGTTTCAGCGAGCCGCGCAGCAGGGCCCGGGCCCGGCGGCGGCGCTCCGGGGAGAGCGCGCCGGGCTCCAGGTCCTCGTCGGCGAGCTGTTCGGCGGTCAGCCCGTCCGGGGGCTCGGTGGCGGGGTCCGTCTGAAGGGTGCTCACGTGGATCGGGTATCCGTCTGTCGGAACGGGCATGGGCTGCCGGCGGTCCCGGGGACGGCGGGCGGCGCCGTCCCCGGGAGGACCGTCAGGAGCGCGCGGCGGCCGTGCGGGCGACCAGGCTCGCGGGGCGCATGTCGGTCCAGTGCGCGTCGACGTAGTCGGTGCACGCCTGGCGGGTGTCCTCGCCGTGCACGACCGTCCAGCCGGCCGGGATCTCGGCGAAGGCCGGCCACAGCGAGTGCTGGTTCTCGGCGTTGACCAGGACGTAGTAGCGGGCGTCGTCGTCCTCGAACGGGTTGGTGGCGCTCATGGTCGTCTTCCTTCTCGGGTGGTGACCCGGGGGCGGGTCGGGTTGCGGTCGGGGGCGGGAGTCAGTCGGAACAGGGGACGGCGGCCTCGGGGCCGCCCAGGGCGTTCAGCACGGTCTCGGCGACCAGGTGGTCGGTCAGCGCGGCCACGCTGGGCCGGGCCAGCAGGTCGGCCAGTCCGAGCGGGTGGTCGAACTCGGCGCGCAGGCGCTGCAGCAGCGACATCGCGAGCAGCGAGTGGCCGCCCAGGTCGAAGAAGTTCTCGTCGATGCCGACGGCCGGCAGCCCGAGCACCTCGGCGAAGACGGCGTGCACCCGTTCCTCGCTCGCGTACCGGGGGGTCCGCACCGGCCCGGTGGCCGTGAAGTCGGCGGCCGTGGGCGCGGGGAGGGCCTTGCGGTCGAGCTTGCCGTTGACGGTCAGCGGCAGCGCGTCGAGGACGACGAACGCGGACGGGACCATGTACTCCGGCAGCCGCTCGGACAGCATACGACGGACGGCGGCGGTCTCCAGCTCCCGGTCGGCCGGGACGAGGTAGGCGGCCAGGCGCTTGACGCCGGGGGTGTCCTCGCGGACCACCACGGCGGCCTGCGCGACCGCGGGGTGCGCGGTCAGC
>NZ_JBIURH010000059.1:0-39491 GCF_044740765.1 Kitasatospora sp. NPDC088346 | reverse complement strand
ACCACCCGGGTCTCGCCCTCGCCGTAGACCTTGTTCAGGCCGGTGGCGCGGGCGGCGGCGGTGGTGGTCGTCATGGTGCTCACGAGGGGCTCCTGTCGGGAGGGGGCGGGCCGGCGGCCGGGCACGGAATGGCCGCGTCTCCATCGTCCGGCGCGCGGTCACCGGTTTCCGTCGCTCCGGCGGACGGTTGGGCAGACCACCGCAGGGCGTACACCGGACCGTCACCCTCCTCCTGCGGGATGACACCATCCCTGACGCGGGCCGGGTGGCCGATAACAGCTCATCGGCTGGCCGGATCCCGAACGGTTCGTCAGATGGCAAGGAAGCATGACAACTTCCGTGGCCGGGAACATGCGAAACCGGGAGTCGGGCGACTAGGCTCAGGGGGTAGCCCGAACAGGGGCGGGAGCGGTTCACGCCCGGGTGGTGGAACGCAGACACGGGCAGCTTAAAACTGCTTGGCCGGAAGGCCGTGCCGGTTCGAGTCCGGCTCCGGGCACCAGCTCCGCCCGCGACGCCGCGAGAGATCATCCTCGCGGCGTACGCGCGACCCTTTGCCAAGACATTACTCTTGTCCCGTGGTGGGCGGTGCCGTGCCGTCCCCCGGAGGGAATGAGCATGAGAAGCAGCAATCCGGTCTTCTCGCGGGACGGGTCCTTCTCCCGCGACACCGGCTACGCAGGGTTCAACACCACCCAGCAGCCCCACGGTGCTCCGCCCGGCGCGGGCCCGTACGCCGGCGATCCCTACACCAACAACCCCTATGCCCAGCAGCCCCACGGCGGCCAGCTGACGGACGACCAGCTGGTCGAGCTGTACCGGGCGCCGTCGGCCGGCCCCGGGGACACCGGCCGGATGACCATGGACGACGTGGTCGCGCGGACGGCACTCACGCTGCTCACGCTGGTGACCGTCGGCGCGGTGGCCTGGTTCACCGTCCCGGTCGGGAACTTCGGGCTGGCGATCGGCGCCTCGCTGGTCGCGATGGTGCTCGGGCTGGTCATCAACTTCAAGCGCAGCGTCAGCCCGCCGCTGATCCTGCTGTACGCGGGCCTGGAGGGCGTGGCCCTCGGCGTGGTCTCCAAGGCCTTCGAGACGCTCTGGGACGGCATCGTCATCCAGGCCGTGCTGGGCACCCTGACGGTCTTCGCCGCGATGCTGGTCTCCTACCGCAGCGGCTGGATCCGGGTCACCGGGCGCTACGCCCGGATCGGCACGGCGATCGGCCTGGGCTTCAGCTTCCTCGCGATGATCAACTTCGCCGCCTGGATGGCCGGTGCGGACCTCGGTCTGAGCTCGGGCCCGATCGGGCTGCTGTTCGGCCTGGCGGGTGTGGCCCTCGGTGCCTTCTTCCTCACGCTGGACTTCGCCGAGATCGAGGCGGGCATCCGCGGCGGCGCACCGCAGCAGGAGTCCTGGCGGGCGGCGTTCGGGCTGACGGTCTCGCTGATCTGGATCTACGTCTACCTGCTCCGGGTGATCGCCATCCTGCGCGGCGACGACTAGGTGTACGACCGCGTGCCGCGGGCCCCGGGAGCCCCGTGCTCCCGGGGCCCGCGGCGTCTGCGGGTAGCCTCGCTGCATGTCCGACGCACTCACCCTGACCGCCGCCGTCGACCGGCTGGCGGACCGGTTCCGTTCGATGCCGCAGAGCCGGCTGCGCGGGGCCGTCCCCGGCCATCCGTCCCGGGCCGCCGCCGCGCTGGCGCTGGCCCGCGGCCTCGCCGCCACCGCCCTGCGGCTGGAGGGCGAGCCGGCGCGCGAACTCCCGGACGCCGGGGACTTCGCGGTCGGCGACCAGCTTGCGGTGGCCGGTCACGACCTGGCCGCCGCCACCGCGGACCCGCGGGTGCTGGCCGAGGCCGTGGCCGAGGTGGTGGCGCTCGGCGACCTGGTCGCCTGAGCGGCCTCGCGGGGCGTTCCGAGCACGACGCACGACGCACGCCGCACCACGTGCGGTGCACGACGCACGACGACCGGGGCCGGTCGGACGCCGTAACCCCTGGGCGTCCGACCGGCCCCGGTCGGTGCTGCTGCCGCGCCGCGGCCGCTCAGATGCTGGCGACCACCCGGTCGGCCAGCACGTACACGGTGTCGTCGTCGGTGGAGAAGGTCAGCGAGTACGAGCCCGAGAAGCGCGAGCCGCCGAGCAGCCGGACGTCCTCGCCCGCCCGGACCGCGTCGATCAGGCGGTAGGCCGCCTCGCGGTCGCCGGGGGCCACGCAGAGCGTGGTGCCGTCGGCGAAGGCGTACACGTCGAGGGTGCCGAGCGGGCCGGGGCGGACGTCGGTGAGGCCCACCCGCTCCTCGGCGAGCGCGGTCAGCCGGTCGTCGGTCCACTCGCGGGACGGGGTCGGGCTGGGGACGAACTCGGGGTGCGAGGGGTGCCGGCGCGGGTCCGGGACGACGGCCGGCCCGGTGTCGGCGTCCAGCAGCCCGGCCTCCAGGCCGGTGGCGAGCAGGTCGGCCTCCCGGCGGGCACGGGCCTCGCCGGTGTCGGCGGGGTGGACTGCGCCGCCGCCGTGGCCGGGGTGGGCCGGCATCGAGGGGTGGCCGCCACCCTGGGCGGGGCCGCCGTCGTTGATCAGGTCCTCCAGCGCGGAGCGCAGCGCCTCCCCGAAGGCCGGGTCCATGGTGCCGGAGTGGTCGGCGGCCTCCTCCGGACCGGTCGGCCGGGGGAAGAACAGCGGCCACTCCTCGCCGACGGAGGTGAAGGGGGCGTCGAAGAGAGGGGCGTCCTCGGCCGCCCTGGCCTCCTGTTCGGCCCAGAACGCGCGGGCCTCGGTGATCTCCCGTTCCCGGTCGGCAGCGAGCGCCTCGGTCACGGCGCGGCGTATGACGGCCTCGTCGACCACGGCCGGGGCGGCGGTGGTCGCGGCGGCTGCGGAGTCGTCCAGCCGGCGTGCGACACGGCGCAGCTGCAGCAGGACGGTGGTCGACACGAGGATGAGGATCAGCAGCAGGGAGGTGTAGACGGCGCTCACGGAACGTACTCCTTGCGAGGAGCGGAACGGGGTTACGTCTCCACACTGCCGCATGAAAGGCAGATGCTGCAGTGGCTGATGTCCAATTTGTCTGTGACTTTCCCCCTTGTCCTCAAATTGTTAGGTAATACCGTTCTACGCAGCGGAGTCGTTCCATTCCGGAGTGTCGATCAAACGGTCCGAATCGACAATGAGAAGAGCCGGATCACACCTGGGGTGTGATCCGGCTCTCAATTACTCTCGGTGAGTCCGAACGGGTGGCGCGGTCGCCGGAGGGTCAGCTGAGCCGCTCGATGACCATCGCCATGCCCTGGCCGCCGCCGACGCACATGGTCTCCAGACCGAACTGCTTGTCGTGCCACTGCAGGGAGTTGATCAGGGTGGTGGTGAGCCGGGCGCCGGTCATGCCGAAGGGGTGGCCGACGGCGATCGCGCCGCCGTTGACGTTCAGGCGGTCCAGGTCGATGCCCAGGTCCCGGTAGGACGGGATGACCTGGGCGGCGAAGGCCTCGTTGATCTCGACCAGGTCGATGTCGCCGATGGACAGACCGGCGCGCTTGAGCGCCTGCCGGGAGGCCTCGACCGGGCCGTAGCCCATGATCTCGGGGGACAGGCCGCTGACGCCGGTGGAGACCACCCGGGCCAGCGGGGTGATGCCGAGTTCGCGGGCCTTGGTGTCGGACATGATCACCAGGGCCGCGGCGCCGTCGTTCAGCGGGCAGCAGTTACCCGCGGTCACGGTTCCGTCCGGTCGGAACACCGGCTTGAGGCCCGAGACGGCCTCCAGGGTGACCCCGGCGCGCGGGCCGTCGTCGGCGGAGACCACGGTGCCGTCGGGGGTGGTGACCGGGGTGATCTCGCGCTGCCAGAACCCGGCCTTGATCGCGGCCTCGGCCAGGTTCTGCGAACGGACGCCGAACTCGTCCTGGTCGGCCCGGGTGACGCCCTTGAGCGCGGCCAGGTTCTCCGCGGTCTGGCCCATCGCGATGTACGCGTCCGGGACGAGCCCGTCCTCGCGCGGGTCGTGCCACTCGCCGCCGCCCTCCTCGGCCCGCTTGGCGGTCCGCGCGAGCGCGTCGTCGAAGAACGGGTTGAGCGTGCCCGGCATGCCGTCCGAGGTGCCGTTGACGCTGCGCGAGACGGTCTCGACGCCGGCCGAGATGAAGACGTCGCCCTCGCCGGCCTTGATCGCGTGCAGTGCCATCCGGGTGGTCTGCAGCGAGGAGGAGCAGTAGCGGGTGATGGTCGCGCCCGGCAGGTAGTCCATGCCCATCTGGACCGCGACGATCCGCGCCAGGTTGTGGCCCTGCTCGCCGCCGGGCAGGCCGCAGCCGAGCATCAGGTCCTCGATCTGGCGCGGGTCCAGCTCGGGCACCTTGGCCAGCGCGGCGGCGATGATCTGCGCGGTCAGGTCGTCCGGGCGGACGTCCTTGAGCGAACCCTTGAACGCCCGGCCGATCGGCGAACGGGCGGCGCTGACGATGACGGCTTCGGGCATGGTGGGCTCCTCGCTGCGTGGCCTGTGCGGTCGAGCGAGCCCGGGCACGGAAGGGCCCAGAGGGTCGCTCGGAGGAAAGTTACCGTTAAGTAGCTCCGGCGTCACCCGCCCTCGGGTGTGAGTTCGCCGACGCGGACTCCGGCTCCGGCACGCTGCCCGCACCCGGCAGTCCGAGCCGCAGCCGGTGCCGCAGCTGGGCCCAGCGCCGGGCGCCGTCCGGCCCGACCGCGACCACCTCGGTGCCCGACTGCCCCGCCGCCGCGGCCGCCGCCACCGCCACCGGCAGCACCGCGTCGCCCTGCACCGGCGCGTTCGGGGCGGGCTCCGCGGGCCACAGGTCGAGCGCGGCGCAGAGCGAGGGCAGCAGCGCCATCGCCGCCGTCGCGTAGCCCTGGGCGGACGGGTGGTAGCGGTCGGCCGCGAACATCTCCGGCCGGGCGGCGAACTCCGGGCCGAGCAGCGAGCCCAGCGAGACCGTCCGGCCGCCGCACTCCACCACCGCGATGGTCTGGGCCGCGGCCAGCTGCCGGCTCACCCGCCGGGCCACCCAGCGCAGCGGCGGCCGCACCGGCTTGATCGTGCCGAGGTCCGGGCAGGTGCCCACGACCACCTCGCAGCCCAGCTCCCGCAGGGACAGCACCGCGTCGCCGAGCTGCCGGACGGCCTGGGAGGCGGGGCTGCGCCGGGTCACGTCGTTGGCGCCGACCATGATCACCGCCAGCTCGGGGCGGAACGGCGCCGCCAGCTCGACCTGCCGGGCCAGCTCGCTGGAACGGGCCCCGGAGGCGGCCACGTTGTGCAGCCGCACCCGGCGCTCGGCCACCGAGGCGAGGCCGGAGGCGAGCAGCGCCCCGGGAGTCTCCTGGCCGCGGGTCACGCCGAGCCCGGCGGCGGTGGAGTCCCCCAGGAAGGCCAGCCGCAGCGGCGGGCGGGTGTCCCCGGGGTCGGCGAAGGCCTCGCCGTACACCCCGTCGGCCCGTGGCGCGTCGCCCCCCAGCAGGCCGATCGCGCGGATCGCCAGCCGGCTCTCGGTGAGCAGCAGGCCGGCCACGCCCACCCCGAGGAGTCCGAGTCCGCCACCGCCGTAGGCCGCGGCGGTCGCGATCCGGCGGGCCACCCGGGCCCTCGACGCCTGTGCCCCTGGCATCCGGCACCCCCTTGTGCGTTCGCCCCGCACGGACTCGTGCGAGGGCTCCGTAGTCCTAGGTACCCGCGTGGACCCGCGTGCTATCGGCGCCCATCGGCCATCCGGGGCCATAGGCTTTGAGTACCCACAGTCACAGAAGCCACAGACCGGGAGGATCCCCGTGCGGTACCACAACTCGATCATCGATCTGGTCGGAAACACACCTCTGGTGAAGCTCAACAAGGTGACCGACGGAATCAGTGCCACGGTGCTGGCGAAGGTGGAGTACTTCAATCCCGGCGGATCGGTGAAGGACCGGATCGCGATGCGCATGATCGAGGCCGCTGAGGCCTCGGGTGCGCTCAAGCCCGGCGGCACGATCGTCGAGCCGACCTCCGGCAACACCGGCGTCGGCCTGGCCATCGTGGCCCAGCAGAAGGGCTACAAGTGCATCTTCGTCTGCCCTGACAAGGTGTCCACCGACAAGATCAACACGCTCCGGGCCTACGGAGCCGAGGTGGTGGTCTGCCCGACCGCCGTCGCGCCCGAGCACCCGGACTCGTACTACAACGTCTCCGACCGCCTCGTCCGGGAGACCCCGAACGCCTGGAAGCCGGACCAGTACTCCAACCCGGACAACCCGGCCTCGCACTACCACTCCACCGGCCCCGAGCTGTGGGAGCAGACCGACGGGAAGATCACCCACTTCGTCGCGGGCGTCGGCACCGGCGGCACCATCTCCGGCACCGGCCGCTACCTCAAGGACGCCTCCGGCGGTGCCGTGAAGGTCGTCGGCGCCGACCCCGAGGGCTCGGTGTACTCCGGCGGCACCGGCCGCCCGTACCTGGTCGAGGGCGTCGGCGAGGACTTCTGGCCGACCGCCTACGACCGCGAGGTCGCGGACCGGATCGTCGCGGTCTCCGACAAGGACTCCTTCCAGATGACCCGCCGCCTCGCCAAGGAGGAGGGCCTGCTGGTCGGCGGCTCCTGCGGGATGGCCGTGGTCGCCGCGCTGGAGGTGGCCCGCGAGCTCGGCCCGGACGACGTCGTCGTGGTGCTGCTGCCGGACGGCGGCCGCGGCTACCTGTCGAAGATCTTCAACGACGACTGGATGGCCGACTACGGCTTCCTGCCCACCGCCGAGGACGAGGCCCACATCGGCGAGGTGCTGGCCCGCAAGGACGCCGTCGAGCACGAGGGCATCCCGCAGTTCGTCCACATGCACCCGACCGAGACGGTCGCCGAGGCCGTCCGGGTGCTGCGCGACTTCGGCGTCTCGCAGATGCCGGTGGTCTCGGCCGGTGCCGGGCACCCCGACATCATGGCCGGCGAGGTGGTCGGCTCGGTGGTCGAGCGCGAGCTGCTGGACGGCCTGTTCGGCCAGCGCATCCAGCTCTCCGACACCCTGGACAAGGTGATGTCCAAGCCGCTGCCGGTGGTCGGCTCGGGCGAGTCGGTGACCAGCCTGATGGCCGTGCTGGAGAAGGCCGACGCCGCCGTGGTGCTGGTCGAGGGCAAGCCGCAGGGCATCGTCACCCGGCAGGACCTGCTGTCCTACCTGACCAGCCGCGCCGGTCACTGACCTCGGGTCAGGGCCGCTGGCGGGCCGGGCGCATGACGCCGGGCCCGCCTTCGGTTGGTACACCGACGTCACGTCCGCGCATCACGGGGTTAACAACCGTCCGGCATCGTAGAGGTCAACGGCAAGACGCCGAGCACGGTGACAGCGGAGGTCGGGAGCGGCTCCCCGGCAGCGCGGTCACCACGGACACGTCGGTCGGCCCTGACCCGGCCCACCGTGTCCTGCGCGCGGGGGCTGCCGTCGTCCCGCCCCTGTCCCGGCTCCGGCCGGCGGCAGGGTGTGGTGGCCCCCGCGCCACCCATCGCGCCGAAAGGCGCGTCTCCGCGGCTCCCGGGTGGGGGAGCCCCTGCGGAGGCGGTAGGGCCGGTTCCCGGACTCCGGGGGCCGGCCCTGCCGTATGGGGGCGTGGCGGGGTCGGACCGCCGCTCCCGTTTCCGTGCGGCCCTCTGCTCGCCTACCCTCGCAGGCATGACCAGCACTGATCTTTCCGGGCAGGACGCTCCGCGCTACGTCCGCCTCACCATAGAGCTCATCGCGGAGATCACCGACGAGCAGGCGCTCAAGGCCGCGGCTCTGGCCCAGGTCGACGGCGACGAGTACCTCGACGACGAGGAGCGCGCCCAGTCCGTCGAGGCGATCGAGGTGGACCCGTCCGGTTCGCTCGCCCACTTCGTCGACCCGGTCGCGCTGCTCGGCGAGGTGCCCGGGGTCGAGCTGACCTCGGCCACCTGGGAGTCGGCGATCACCGAGTACGACCCCGAGGACGAGACCTGGGAGGAGCACGAGGTGGAGTAGCCCGTCCGGGTCACCCCCCTGCTGCCGCCCGCCCCGGAGATTTCCGGGGCGGGCGGCTTTTTCGCTCGTTTGTCCGTTCTGTTGGGATCTTGAGTACTCTCGTATGGTCTCAACCATTTCGGCATGGAACGAACCTGATCGAATGATGTCGGTTTCGGCCGGAGTGTCCGTAGGGCGAGCAGCAGGGAGTCCGCAGTGACCGCACCGGAGAAGCCGGAGAAGCAGGACCGACCGCGCGGTGGCCAGTGGACCCGGCGCGGTGTCCTCGCAGGGCTGCTGGGCGCGCCGGTGCTGTTCGTGGCCGCCTGCAACCAGGACAAGGGCGGCAGCGCCGCCTCCGGCGGGCCCACGGACTCGGCTGCCACCCCCGGCGCCAGCACCAGCCCCAAGGCCTCGGTCGCGAAGATCACCATCTCGCCGGCCGACGGAACCACGGACGCCCCCTTCGGGCAGCCGGTCAAGGTCACCGTGGCGAACGGCCGGATCAGCTCGGTCGTGCTCGCCGACGAGGCCGGCACCCCGATACCCGGGCAGCCGACCCCGGACGGGTCCGGCTGGACCTCCACGGGGCCGCTGCTCAGTGGTACCAAGTACACCGTCGCCGTGGCCGCCCTCGACAAGGACGGCCGCGAGGCGGACGCCAACGCGAGCTTCGCGACCGCCACCCCCGCCAGCACCTTCGTCGGGTACTTCACGCCCGAGAACGGCTCCACCGTCGGCGTGGGCATGCCGGTGTCGATCCGGTTCAACAAGGCGATCGCCAACCGCCGGGCCGTCCAGGAGGCGATCACCGTGGTCGCCGACCCCGGGGTCGAGATCGTCGGCCACTGGTACTCCAGCACCCGGCTGGACTTCCGCCCGGAGCAGTACTGGGCCGCGGGCACCCGGGTCACCCTCCAGCTGCGACTGAAGGACGTCGAGGGGGTGCGGGGCGTCTACGGCATCCAGTCCAAGGACGTCACCTTCACCGTCGGCCGCAGCCAGACCAGCGTCGCCGACCTGACCGCGCACACCCTCACCGTGACCACCGACGGCGGCGTCAGTGCGGTCTACCCGATCATCGGCGGCGCCCCCGACCACCGGACCTGGGGCGGCAAGCTGGTCATCTCGGAGCAGTTCAAGCAGACCAAGATGGACTCCGCCACGGTCGGCCTGGGCGACGAGTACAACATCCCGGACGTGCCGCACGCCCAGCGGCTGACCGCCTCCGGCACCTTCATCCACGGCAACTACTGGTCGCCCCCCTCTCAGTTCGGCAAAGCCAACACCAGCCACGGCTGCATCGCGCTGCGTGACGTCCAGGGCGGCGACGACCCGCGCACCGACGCGGCGAAGTTCTACAACAGCTCGCTGATCGGCGACGTGGTCGAGGTGGTCAACTCCGGTGACCGGCAGGTCGATCCGGCCAACGGCCTGAGCGACTGGAACATGACCTGGGCCCAGTGGCGGGCCGGCAGCGCGATCTGATCCCGCACCAGGGGACGACGGCCCCGGATCCACCGCGAGCACGCGGTCGGGTCCGGGGCCGACCCCGTACCGGGGGCTGACGGAGCGTGGGTATACCTTGGGCCGCGTCCCCACCCGGGAGGTGGGGAAATTCGGTACCCACGGTGTCCGGCGCGTGCTGTGCCGACCGCCGAACCCGCACCGGTACGCCCGACGCCCCCGCGCCGACGCCCGGGCCGCCGTCCCCCAGGAGACCGCCATCAGCACCACCGTCCGCCGCCGTGGCACCGCCCGCGCCGCGATAGCCGTCACCGCCTCCACCGCGGTCCTCGCCTCAGGGCTCGCGGCCTGCGGCACCGTGGAAAGGATCAGCACGGCCGACAAGGTCTCCACGGCCTTCGGCCGGCTCGGCGACGCCAGGAACCTCACCGTCGAGGTCTCCCTCGACGCCACCGCGGACCAGCTGATCGCGCTGTCGAAGGCCTCCGAGGACAGCGAGCCGCTGGAGCGGTCCGAAGCCCAGATGATCACCGACCTGAAGCTCACCGTCTCGATCGGCGCGGACGGGCCGCTCAAGGACGTCGGCCCGTCCGCGCAGTCCGGCCCCGACGGGCTGACCGGCGGCGAGAACCTCGACGTCGGCTACGAGCTCGCGGCCAGGAACGGCGGCAGGACCTACCTCGACGTCCGCCAGGTCGGCGCCACGGTGTACGCCAAGGCCGACGCCGTCGCGCTCGCCGGGCTCTCCGGCGACACCACCGCGGACGCCCGCTCGATGGTCGACTCGCTGCCGCCCGAGCTCAAGACGGTCAAGGACGGCCTGTCCGGCCGGTGGGTCTCGCTCGACCCGGCCCTGCTGACGGAGTTCACCGCCGGCGCGCGCGGCGTCGGCGGCGCCGGAGCCGTGGCGCCCAAGGGCACCGGGCCCGGCAGCCCGGGCGCGCGGCCCTCGGCGGACGCCGCGGCCGCGGACGAGATGTTCTCCTCGCTCAAGGACGTCGTCGCCCGCAACGTCACCTTCGACGACCTCGGTACCCACGACGGCGTCGAGCACATCCGTCTCAACGCGCCCGTCCGGCCGCTGATGGAGGGCCTGCTGGGCTCCGTCCGCCCCGGCGGCACCACGATGCCGGGCTTCCCCGTTCCCGTGCCCGGCTTCCCGGGCGGTCTCGACCGGCTCGACGACTCCGGTGCCTTCCCCAACCGCACCGTGCGGGCGGACCTCTACCTCAAGGGCGGCTCGCTGTCCTCGGTGGTCCTGGACCTCGCCCAGCTCGAGGACAAGGCCGGCCTCGGCCTGCACGTCCCGCTCAGGCTCTCGCTGAGCGACCACGGCACCGCGCCGCAGGCCCCGACCGGTGCCGAGGGCCTCACCCGGCAGGACGTCGACGGCTTCATGGCGTTCGTCCAGAGCCAGGAGGCGGACGCCGGGGGCGACTTCGGGGGCGGCTTCGGGTCGGGCTTCGGGCCCGACGGGTTCGGTCCCGGGGACGTCGAGCCCGGGGACCTCGCGCCGGGCAAGCCGCTCACCGACGCCCAGATCAAGGAACTGGTCGCGGGCGGTCTCCGGGAGAGCACCGTCCGGATGATGAACGAGAGCGGCCTCGACTACGAGGACATCAAGCGGATGCTCCCGAAGCGCAGCTGACCGCCGGACGCGGACCTCGCGCTCGCCCGCACGCGGGCGAGCGCGAGGTCCGATTCCCGCCGGACCGGCGGCCCCGGGCCCGGCAGGCTGGACGCATGACCGCACTCGACGTCCGTGCCGTCCCCGCCGGGGTGCTCCGCGCCCTGCGCCTGCGGGACGACGCCGGGCAGCCGCCCGTCCCGTCCGTCGACACCGAGGGCGGAGCACCGCTGCGCTGCTGCCTCACCCGGGCCCTGCCCGGCGACCGCATCCTGCTGCTCTCCTACGCGCCGCTGCGGCGCTGGGCCGCCGAGACCGGCGCCGACCCCGGCCCGTACGACGAGCAGGGACCGGTGTTCGTCCACGCCGAGGAGTGCGGCGGCGCGGCGGACGGCTGGCCGGCCGGCCTGCACGCGGGCGAGCGGGTGGTCCGCGCCTACGACCGCCGCGGACGCATCCTGGGCGGCAGCCCCGCCGGTCCCCAGGACGTGGAACGGACGGTGGCCCGGGTGCTCGCCGACCCGGAGGTGGCCGTGGTGCACGTCCGCGCGCTGGCCTTCGGCTGCTTCCTGCACGAGGTCCGCCGGGCGGACCGAGCCCGCCCGGCGGCCCTCTGAGGGTCGGCGGCGGGGCGGCTGAGGGGCGACTGAGGGGCGGCTGAGGGGTTGGCCGACCCGCGCGGCGTTCTCGCACTAGGCTCGGTGCCATGACCGAGCACCAGCTTCCCCAGGGCTTCGAGACCCTCGCCATCCATGCGGGTCAGGAAGCGGACCCCCAGACCGGGGCCGTCGTCACGCCGATCTACCAGGTCTCCACCTACAAGCAGGACGGGGTGGGAGGGCTGCGCGGCGGATACGAGTACAGCCGCTCCGCCAACCCGACCAGAACCGCGCTCGAGGAGTGCCTCGCCGCGCTGGAGGGCGGCAGCCGGGGCCTCGCCTTCGCGTCCGGCCTCGCCGCCGAGGACACCCTGCTGCGCACCGTCCTCAAGCCGGGCGACCACATCGTCATCCCGAACGACGCCTACGGCGGCACGTTCCGGCTGTTCGCCAAGGTGCTGACCCGCTGGGGCGTCGACTTCTCCGTCGCCAACATGCAGGACCTCGGGAGCGTCCGCGAGCAGCTGCGCCCGAACACCCGCGCGGTGTGGGTCGAGACCCCCTCCAACCCGCTGCTGGGCATCGCCGACCTGACCGGCCTGGCCGAGATCGCGCACGGCGCCGGCGCCATCCTGGTCGTCGACAACACCTTCGCCAGCCCCTACCTCCAGCAGCCGATCGCGCTCGGCGCCGACGTGGTGGTCCACTCCACCACCAAGTACATGGGCGGGCACTCGGACGTGGTCGGCGGCGCGCTGGTCGCGGCCCAGGCCGGTCTCGGCGAGGAGCTGGCCTACCACCAGAACGCGATGGGCGCGGTCTCCGGCCCGTTCGACGCCTGGCTGGTGCTGCGCGGCATCAAGACCCTCGGCGTCCGGATGGACCGGCACAGTTCCAACGCGGAGAAGATCGTCGAGCTGCTCGGCGGCCACGCCAAGGTCAGCCAGGTGCTGTACCCGGGCCTGCCGGAGCACCCGGGCCACGACATCGCGGCCAAGCAGATGAAGGCCTTCGGCGGCATGGTGTCCTTCCGGGTCGTCGGCGGCGAGGAGGCGGCGGTCGAGGTCTGCAACCGCACCGAGCTCTTCACCCTCGGTGAGTCGCTCGGCGGCGTGGAGTCGCTGATCGAGCACCCGGGCCGGATGACCCACGCCTCGGTGGCCGGTTCGGCCCTGGAGGTGCCGGCCGACCTGGTGCGCGTCTCGGTCGGCATCGAGTCGATCGACGACCTGCTGGCCGACCTTCAGCAGGCGCTGGGCTGACCGCCGGCGCGCTGACGGCCGGTCAGGCCGGTCACTCCGGCCGCCCGGCCCAGTACGACTCCAGCGAGTCGTTGAAACGGGCCAGCAGCGTGCAGAACGCCCGCTGCTCCTCGGCGGGCCAGCCGGCCGTCAGCGTGCGCATCAACTCCTCCCGGTCGGCCCGGACCTCGGCCAGTCTGCGGCCGCCGAGCGGGGTCAGTGCGAGGTGCACGGAGCGCCGGTCGGCCGGGTAGGGCACCCGGCCGACCAGGTCGGCCCGCACCAGCGGCGCGGCCTGCCGGGTGACGGTCGAGGAGTCGATGCCCAGCGCCTCGGCCAGCGACTTCACGTTGGCCGGGCCGTGCCGGTGCAGATGGTCCAGCAGCAGGTAGCCGGCGCGGTCCAGCGCGCCGACCGCACCGAGCCTGACCTGCTCCATCCGGCGGGCGAACACCGCGACCTGGTACTGGAGTTGGGCGTGGAGCGGGTCGTTGCTTCCGGTGGCCTGGGGCGAGGTGGTCGTCATCGCGGCTCACGATCGGGGTGCGGTGAGGGTGGCTCGTGAACCAGCAGCGTACGCGCGCGCGGCGGACCCGGGAACAGCGCCGACATCCCGGCTTGCCGGGCCCGGCCCCGTAACCTGGCCACATGCACAGTTGGCCGATCACCATCGACGATGTCCGCGGCGCCCAGAAGATGCTGGCCGGGATCGCCCGGATCACCCCGATGGAGAGCAGCCGGCACCTCTCCGAGCTGATCGGCGCACCGGTCCACCTCAAGTGCGAGAACCTCCAGCGCACCGGCTCGTTCAAGCTGCGCGGCGCGTACGTGCGGATCGCCGGGCTGACCCCGGTGGAGAAGGCGGCCGGCGTGGTGGCCGCCAGCGCGGGCAACCACGCCCAGGGCGTGGCGCTGGCCGCCGAGCTGCTGGGGGTGCACGCCACCGTCTTCATGCCGCTCGCCGCGCCCCTGCCCAAGGTCGCCGCGACCAAGGGGTACGGCGCCGAGGTGCGGCTGCACGGCAGCACGGTGGACGAGTCGTTGCAGGCCGCGCAGCGGTACGCGGAGGCGACCGGCGCGGTCTTCATCCACCCCTTCGACCACTGGGACATCGTGACCGGGCAGGCCACCCTCGGCCTGGAGATCCTGGAACAGTGCCCGGAGGTGCGCACCATCCTGGTCGGGGTGGGCGGCGGCGGGCTGCTGGCGGGGATCGCGGCGGCGGTCAAGCCGTTGCGTCCGGACGTCCGGGTGATCGGGGTGCAGGCGGCGGCCGCCGCGGCGTACCCGCCCTCGCTGGCGGTGGGGCGGCCGGTGACGCTGGAGCGCTTCGCCACCATGGCGGACGGGATCCAGGTGGGCCGTCCCGGGGACATCCCGTTCGAGGTGGTCAACACGCTGGCCGACGGCATCCGCACGGTCTCCGAGGAGTCGCTGTCCCGGGCGCTGCTGCTGGGCCTGGAGCGGTTCAAGCTGGTGGTGGAGCCGGCCGGGGCCAGCCCGGTCGCCGCGCTGCTGGAGGATCCGGACGGCTTCGAGGGCCCGGTGGTGGCGGTGCTGTCCGGCGGCAACATCGACCCGCAGCTGATGCAGCGGGTGCTGCGCAACGGCCTGGCGGCGGCCGGCCGTTACCTGTCCCTGCGGGTCCGGCTGGCCGACCGGCCGGGATCGCTGGCGGACCTGCTGGCGGTGCTCACCCGGGTCGACGCCAACGTGCTGGACGTGGCGCACGTGCGAATCGATCCGCGGCTCGGCGTCACCGAGGTCGAGGTGGACCTGCACCTGGAGACCAAGGGGCCGGAGCACTGCGCGGCCGTCCTCGGGGAGCTGCGGGGCGCCGGCTACGTGGTCTCGCAGTAGGAGCCGGCCACGTGGTCCCGCCGGAATAGGGGTGGGCGTGGGGTGGGCGTTGTCAGTGGCGGCTGAGAGGCTGTGTGGTCGTACCGCGGCGGGATCCGGACGGCCGGAGGCATCACCCTTGACGCGATATATCGCGAGCCGCCAAACTTGCGATGTATCGCGAGCTTGCCGACCGGCCCGCTCGGGTACTGCTACCCACGCACAGTGGACATAACAGTCATTCCGCAACAGGAGATGAGGCGGGCTCATGGCGCCAGCCATCCAAGCCGAGAACCTGGTGAAGACCTTCGGTGACGTCCGCGCGCTCGACGGCGTCAGCCTCGACGTCCCCGAGGGCACCGTGCTCGGACTGCTCGGCCCGAACGGCGCCGGCAAGACCACCACCGTCCGGGTGCTGACCACCCTGCTCAACCCCGACTCCGGCCGGGCCACCGTCGCCGGCGTCGACGTCCTCAAGCACCCCAACAAGGTGCGCAGCCTGATCGGCCTGTCCGGCCAGTACGCCGCCGTCGACGAGTACCTGACCGGCCGTGAGAACCTCCAAATGGTCGGCGAGCTCTACCAGATGACCCCGCGCGACGCCAAGGCCCGCGCGCTGGAGCTGCTGGAGTGGTTCAACCTCACCGAGGCGATGGACCGCACCGCCAAGACGTACTCCGGCGGCATGCGGCGCCGGCTCGACCTGGCCGCCGCACTGGTCGTGCGCCCACCCGTGATGTTCCTGGACGAGCCGACCACCGGCCTCGACCCGCGCAACCGGCTGGCGCTCTGGGAGGTCATCGAGACCCTCGTCGAACAGGGCACCACGCTGCTGCTCACCACCCAGTACCTGGAGGAGGCCGACCGCCTCGCCCACGACATCGCGGTGGTCGACCACGGCAAGGTGATCGCCCGCGGCACCGCCGACGAGCTCAAGGCGCAGATCGGCGGCGAGCGGGTCGAGGTCGTGGTGCACGACCGCGGCGACGTCACCGAGGCCGTCGCGGCGCTCGCGCCCTACGCCAAGGGCGACCCGGCGGTGGAGAAGAACACCCGAAAGATCACCGTCCCGGTCAGCGGCGGCGCCAAGGTGCTCGCCGACGTGATCCGCGAGCTCGACTCCCGGTCCATCGAGATCGACGACATCGGCCTGCGGCGGCCCACCCTGGACGACGTCTTCCTCTCGCTGACCGGCCACGTCACCGAGGCCGGGACGGACAACGGCGAGGAGCAGCCGCCCGCAAAGGGGCGCAAGAGCCACGGGAAGGACGCCTGAGATGACCACCGCCACCTCGCACGCCATCGGCGGCGCCGTCCCCCGCCAGCGCACCGGAATCGCCGCCATGGCCCACGACTCCTGGGTCGTCGCCAAGCGCAACCTGCGCCGGATGACCCGCATCCCGGAGATCGTGGTCTTCGGGCTCATGCAGCCGGTGATGTTCGTCCTGCTGTTCTCGTACGTCATGGGCGGGGCGATCCAGATCCCCGGCACCACGGCCAGCTCCTCGACGTACACGCAGTTCCTGATGGCCGGCATCTTCGCGCAGACCGTCACCTTCGCGGTCGCCGGCGCCTCCGCGGGCATCGCCGAGGACATGACCAAGGGCCTGGTCGACCGCTTCCGGTCCCTGCCGATGACCCGCTCCGCGGTGCTGGTCGGGCGCACCCTGGCCGACCTGGTGCAGACCGCGTTCACGCTGCTGGTGCTGGCCCTGGTCGCGCTGCTGGTCGGCTGGCGGATCCACGAGGGCTTCCCGAAGGCGCTCGCCGCGTTCGGGCTGCTGCTCCTGCTGGGCTACGCGTTCTCCTGGATCGGCGCGCTGATCGGCCTGTCCGTGCGCAGCCCCGAGGCGGCCACCTCGGCCGGCCTGATCTGGCTGTTCCCGCTGACGTTCATCTCGAACGCCTTCGTGCCGGTCAGCTCGATGCCGTCCTGGCTGCAGCCGATCGCCTACTGGAACCCGTTCAGTGCCACCGTGCAGGCCTGCCGCGACCTGTTCGGCAACCAGGTCGGCCCGACGCCGGACTCCTGGCCGATGCAGCACTCGGTGATCGTCTCGGTGGTCTGGTCGCTGATCATCATGGCGGTCTTCTCGTGGCTGTCGGTGCGCAAGTACCGCTCCGCGGTCGGGTGACGAGGCACCGTACGCCGGAGGGCCGTACGCCGGAGCGGCCGTGACGCACGCGTCACGGCCGCTCCGGCGTCTGCGGGGTCAGCCGTTGTAGGGCTTGGCCTCAAGGATCTTCACGGTGGCCTTGCGGCCGTTCGGCAGCTCGTAGGTGGCGTCCGCGCCGACCTTCTTGCCGTTGATGCCGCGACCGAGCGGGGACTGCGGCGAGTACACGTCGAGCGTGTCGTCGGTCACCTCGCGCGAGGCCAGCAGGAACTCCATGGTGTCGTCCGGGTCGCCGTCGAAGGCGACCGTCACCAGCATGCCGGGGGCCACCACACCGGAGTCGGCGGGGGCCTCGCCGACCTTGGCGCGCTCCAGCAGCTGGGTCAGCTGGCGGATCCGGGCCTCGGTCTTGCCCTGCTCCTCCTTGGCGGCGTGGTAGCCGGCGTTCTCCTTGAGGTCACCTTCCTCACGGGCGGCCTCGATCTTCTGGGCGATCTCGACGCGCCACGGCCCGGTCAGGTACTCCAGCTCGGTCTTCAGCTGGTCGTAATGGGCCTGAGTGAGCCAGGTCACGTCATCGCTGGTCTGGGTCACAGGTGCTCCTCGTCGGTACTGGGCGGTGCTGAGGGTTTTCGTCAGCAGGTGGGGCGATATCGGTCGTACTACAAAGCAACGCCCGCTTCCGAGCCGGAGGCCGGGAAGGGGCGAAACCACGAGCCTAACAATTTCCGTCTCCCGGCGGGAGGGAGATGGACGGAGCGTGAGCGCTCGGTTGCGCCGGGGTGGACCGGGCTCCCCGTACCGGTTCCCGCCCGACGCCTCGAATATGCGCCCGAAAGGGTGACTTGCGCAAAAGGCCCCAGTCGGGCCGCGCTCACTTGGCGGGCGTGCAGCCCAGCAACTCGGCGGTGGTGCCCCGGGCGGTGGTGCGCAGCGTGACGACCGCGGTGTAGCTGTCGCCCTCGGCCGGGACGGGGAAGTCGTGCTGGCCGACCACCGTGCCGTCCGCGGCCCGCGAACGCACCGTGCAGACGCCCGCGACGCCGTCGCCCTTGCTGACCGAGAGCTGGAGCTGGACCTCGCTGTCGGAGACCGCCTCGAAGGTGGGGACCGAGCCGTTGATCGTGGTCTCGCGCAGCAGGTACGAGCCGCCGAGCCAGCCGAACAGGCCCAGGAAGAGCACGCCGCAGACCACCGCGGCCGTCCGCAGTCTGCGGTCGGCCTCCTGGTCCGTGCGGCGGCTGTAGCGGCCCTCGGGCAGCCCCGGGGTGGTCCTGGTGCGGGAGGCCATGGTGGGCTCGGTCCTTTCGCCGACGGGCCCTAGGTCGGCAGCGGGAATCGACGGGCCCTCCAGTCCGTCACTATAGGAGGGGCACGTCCGCCACAGGCGGCGGGGGAGCCGCCCGACGAACCGGACATACCTGGAAGGAACCAGGCGTTGACTGAGCAGTTGCGACTGATGGCGGTACACGCGCACCCGGACGACGAGTCCAGCAAGGGCGCGGCCACCATGGCCATGTACGTGTCCCGGGGGGTGGACGTCCTGGTCGCCACCTGCACCGGGGGGGAACGCGGTTCCATCCTGAACCCCAAGCTCCAGGGCGACTCCTGGGTCGAGGAGAACATCCACGAGGTGCGCCGCAAGGAGATGGACGCGGCCCGCGAGATCCTCGGCGTCGACCAGGCCTGGCTGGGCTACGTCGACTCCGGCCTGCCCGAGGGCGACCCGCTGCCGCCGCTCCCGGAGGGCTGCTTCGCGCTCCAGGACGTGGACGAGGCCGCCGGTGCGCTGGTCCGGCTGATCCGCGAGTTCCGCCCGCACGTGATCACCACGTACGACGAGAACGGCGGCTACCCGCACCCCGACCACATCATGACCCACAAGATCAGCATGGTGGCCTTCGACGCCGCCGGGGACCCGGACGCCTACCCCGAGGCAGGGGCGCCCTGGCAGCCGCTGAAGCTCTACTACAACCACGGCTTCCCGATGGGCCGGATCCGCGCCCTGCACGCCTACCTCACCGAGCACGGCATCGACTCCCCGTACGGTGAGTGGATCGAGGGCTGGGAGAAGAGCGGCCGGGCCGAGCGCGAGATCACCACCCGGGTGAAGTGCGACGACTGGTTCGAGATCCGGGACAAGGCGCTGATCGCGCACGCCACCCAGATCGACCCGGACGGGCCGTGGTTCCGCGTCCCGCTGGACGTCCAGCGGGAGGTCTGGCCGACCGAGGACTACGAGCTGGCCAAGTCCCACGTCGACACCGACCTGCCCGAGGACGACCTCTTCGCCGGCGTCCGCAAGTAGCCGCACCCGCACGACACGCACCACCCCGGTGACCCGGCCCGTGTAGGGCCGGGTCACCATGGAGAGATGAGTACCCCCGTGACCCTCACCAACCTCGCCACCGGGCTCGCCCTCGACGAGACCAAGGTGACCCCCGGCCTGCTGGGCTTCGTCGTCTTCGCGGCCCTGGGCATCGCCACCTGGTTCCTGCTGAAGTCGATGAACACCCGCTTCAAGAAGATCGACTTCGTCGAGGAGCCCGAGACCACCGAGAAGTGACCGGCCCGGGCCTGCGCCTGTCGCGCCCGGGAGGCCTTCGGGGCGACGCGTGCCGGTCCGGCCTGCCCGCGACGCGGGCCCCTCTGCTCGCGGCTCGGCTCGGCCTGCCGCCGCCGCCACGGCCGCCGCTCACCGCGACGAAGGCGGCCTGAGGCGTTCGTGGGGGTGGAGCGCACGGGGTGCGCGTGCTGCCGCCGGCCGGGTGGGCGGCCTGCCGCTGGCGCCAGTGAACTCGCAAACGCGGTAGTCGGCGGTGCTCACGCCGCTCTGATGATCACGCGGTTTCCGCAGAGCCTCGACCGGTCGTCGCGGTCGGAGGTCAGGGCGATCACGGGGGCCGCGACGCGGAGCGCGAGCGCGGCGACGAGGGCGTCGATCGCATACCTGTGCCCGGGCAACCCGCCTGCGTCTCGAAGCAGCCCCACTGCGGTCAGGGAATCCGCCTGACCGACCGGTTCCACCCGCAGCCGGGAGAGCACCCACTTCGAGCGCGCCAGATCGGTCTTCTCCTGCACAGCTTCAACGACGGTCAGCGCAGACACCGGGACGGGAACCCCGACCTGCCGGGATGCCTCGATGCGAGCCGCCATCCCACGGTCATTGCGCAGGAGCGGGGAGAGCGCCCCGGAGTCGAGCACCAGCGAGCGGGCCGGCTGCTCCTTCACGCAGCGCCTCGTTCGACAACACCGGCGATCTCGTCTCCGACGTCACGCCGGTGATGTCCGCCAGCTGACCCGTCGCCACGTCCGGCCGTCGATCGGCGGCTACCCCGCGAACGGGCTCTGGGGCATCGAGCACACCGCGAACGCACAGCGGGCGGGAGCCGTGGAATCCGTGCAACCCGGGGGCGGCCGATAGGCGGTGCCGTGGCCGGCGGTACCTCGGGTGGCAAGCCTTCCCGGAGTGCCGCCGGTACTCGGGCGCATCGGACCGTCGTTTCGACAGTCGTTCCGTCGCCCGCCATGAGTAGGGTGGCGGCGTGAATCGTCTCGCGAACGCGACGTCGCCCTACCTGTTGCAGCACGCCGACAACCCGGTGGACTGGTGGCCCTGGGGCCCCGAGGCCTTCGCGGAGGCGGAGCGGCGCGGGGTGCCCGTGCTGCTGAGCGTGGGCTACGCGGCTTGCCACTGGTGCCAATGACTTAACACAACCAGGTAGTCCTGACCTGGGGTGTTGTCAGGGGGTAGTTGCGTGGACACGTACGATGAGGAACTGGGTAAGAGCATAGAGGCTTGGGTGGAGGCCGAACTGGCCGCCTCGCCCGAGTGGGGGCCCGAGAAGTACGACATCATCCGCCAGCGGTTGGAGGGCAGCGAGCCCGCTGTCGCCGCTGAGGAGTATGGGCGCGGAGCCGCAGTCTGCGGCCCACGCGTGAGTGTCGTGGGAGGGGACTGGTCAGTCCCCTCCCACGACACTCACGGTAACCGTGAGGATGAGCGGCGAGCCTGGCTCGGCCGACCTGCCGGGTGTCCGCCGCCAGGATCAAGCAATGGGGTGGCACAGAGCGATCCACAGCGCGGACGCGACCTGAGTCCATCCGTGACCGGTCTTGGTGTCGTCGCGCGTCTCGTCCGCGACCACGAAGCCGTGCTCCTCCAACTGCCGCACGGCGTGGTCCCGGGGTAGAACCGCCACTTCGCCGTCGATGGCGATCAGGCGCTGGCCGGGGTCGTCGGGGTGGGCTTTGACGAGGGTGTCCGCTGAGCCGAGGTCTTCCGGTCCGGCCAAGACGGCACGGTCCGGGCTGATGATGTTCAGCGTCCACCGCCCGCGGAAGGCCGAGACCTCGGGCGACCAGTGGCGAGAGTCCGGCGCCGATGTCATGCCCCCATGCCGCGAAAACCCCGCCGCCGTGGCCAGTAGTCGGACACTCGGAGTCGGGCCTCCGGGCGGCCGTCGCTGGCCCACAGATCGGCCCCCTGCCCGCGGCCCCCGCCGCGCTGCCGCTGGACGGGGTGGTGTCAGGCCAGGTCAGCGATGGTGAGGTTGACGACCTGGGAGTGCGTGCTGGGGTTCCCGGCCAGGTCGGTGACCATACCGAGGGCTTCGAGGTCCGTTACCAGGACGTGGCCCGGCTCTCGCCGGTCGGGCGGCACCACGTCAACATGCTCGGCTGGTCCTCCTTCCAACTGCCGTAGCTGCCCGGTGGCCTGCGGCCCCTGCGCGAGCCGGACGCAGACCCAGGGTGAGCTGGCGGGGAGACTCGCGACAACTGCCGGTTCGCGGGTGACGCCGGTAGGCGATGAGGCGGAGTCCGGCCGGGGCGGGCCCGGCCGGACGCCGCTCGCAGGTCAGACCGTGGCGTAGAGGGGGCCGTCCGGACTGGCGCCCGCCGGGGCCGGGTCGTCGTCGCCGTCTGAGACCCACCCGCCGCTGTCTGCGTCCCACGTGCCGTAGTAGATATCGAACTTGACCTTGGCACCCTTAGGGAGGTCGCCAGTGCCGCGAACGTAGTCGTACATCATGATGTAAAGCGTGAAGGTATGGTCGTCCTCGCATTCGAGATCGAAGAGGCCCAGAGACTCATACGAGGGCGTCACCTTTTTTGCAGATCCCCGGTAGGGTCCGGGTACCGGGCAGGTGCCGCTCCAGACACTCGCGCGGTCGTAGGGCCCCAGTGTCTTCTCCAAGCGGTCGAACTTGATCGACCACTGCGGTGCCCCGTCCGCGGCCGGTGCCGCAGCCTGTGCGGGAACAGCGATGCCGAGGACGGCTGCTGCGGCTGTAGCGGCAACTGCCGCACGCCGGAGATGGTTCATCAGGAGATTCCTGTCGACACGGCCCCGACCGTTTCGGGGCGCCACCCACCCCAGCATGATCACTTCGACCCCTGGAACGGCCGTGAAGCGCCACGCTTCACCCCAACGAACGCCAGCCGCGCCCGCCCGGCACTCCACACCGGCTCACCTGCCCCTTTCCCCACCCCACCGCCGCCTTCGTGTCGGCGGCGCGCGGCGGCCCCGGAGCCGGGCGTCGGCGTCCAGTCAGCGCCTGCTGTCGCCGGCGCGAGCAGGCCGGTCAGCTCGGCGATCGTCTCCGGCGACGGCTGAAGTAGTGGCGGACATTCCCGGGCGGCGGTCGCCTACCTCGTCAGGGTGATCGGGGTGCAGGAGGGGCCGGCGCAGCCGACGATCTGGTTCTGGTCGATGGGCAGGAGGCGGCTGCTGCGGACCGCGGGGAACTGCTCGGTGGCGGGCCTGGCGGTGTACTCGGCGAGGACGGCCCCAGTGGCGTCCACGACGGTGATTACGGAGGGCACGACCGTCTCGCCGGTGACCACCAACTGCGGGACGCGCCCGGTGTAGGCGATTCCTCGTTACTCACAGGGCCCCAAGGTCGGCCGTGACAGGGAAAGGCGCGGTGGCCTTCACGGTGCCGGTGAACACCTCGCCGTCCCGGTAGGCCCTGTTGGCCGGGTCGAGGACGTAGGTGTAGACGACCGGAACGCCGGTGGCGGACTGCTCGATGCGCCAGTAGAAGGGGATGCCGGCCTTGGCGTATTGGTCCACCTTCACGATCCGGTCGGTGGTCTCTGACCCCGGGGACACGACCTCGACGACCAGCAGCACGTGCTCGGGGCGGGTGGGTGTGAAGTCGATGGTCTCCGCCCGGTAAACGGTGATGTCCGGGCGGCGGTTGGTGAGCGGCACGTCCTGCAAGCGGACGTCGAAGTCCGTGTCGGCGTTCCAGTCTGGGCCCGCGGCGGTGTCCAGGGCATTGGCCAGGAGCCGAGCCAGCCGGTTGTGCCGCTTGGAGGCGCTCGGGCTCACGACGACCATCCCGTCCACGATCTCGATGCCGGCGCATTGCTCCTCGGACCAGGAGTCGTACTGCTCCGCGCTGATCTGCGTGTGCATCCACGCGGGCGCCACCATCTCGGCGGTCATGAAGTACCTCCTTCGAGGATGCGGTGCTGCTCGACTCAGCGTACTGCCCGCTTCCAGTCGGGCACCGGCTTTGGGTCGGGGCAGAACCTCCAGCGTCCGCAGGGCGACCTGGGTGCAAAAGGGGCGATCCGCATTCACCACGTGATGGCGCATGAGTGCAAATCGGCCAAGTAGGGCGGGGGCTTGCGGGCCGAACCGGCAGGGCCGTGTCGGCGTGAGAGGCTGGGTCTCATGAACCGGTTGGCTGGTGTGACCTCGCCTTATCTGCTTCAGCACGCTGACAATCCGGTCGACTGGTGGCCGTGGGGACCCGAGGCGTTCGAGGAAGCGAAACGGCGTGATGTACCCGTTCTGCTATCGGTCGGTTACGCTGCGTGCCACTGGTGCCACGTGATGGCCCACGAGTCCTTCGAGGACGAGGCGGTCGCGGAGTACGCCAACGCGCACTACGTCGCGGTGAAGGTCGACCGCGAGGAGCGGCCGGACGTGGACGCCGTGTACATGGAGGCGGTCCAGGCCGCGACCGGGCAGGGCGGCTGGCCGATGACGGTGTTCCTGACCCCGGACAAGGAGCCGTTCTACTTCGGCACCTACTTCCCGCCCGAGGCCCGGCACGGGATGCCGGGTTTCCGGCAGGTGCTGGAGGGCGTGAGCGCCGCGTGGCGGGACCGCCGTGAGGAGGTCGGCGAGGTCGCCGCCCGGATCCGTGCCGAACTCGCCGAGCGAGCCTCGGTCTACGGCGCCGCCGCCCACCACCCGCCCGGCGACGCGGACCTGCACCAGGCGCTGGTCGGCCTCAGCCGCAGCTTCGACGAGAAGAACGGCGGCTTCGGCGGTGCCCCCAAGTTCCCGCCGTCCATGGTGATCGAGTTCCTGCTCCGCCACCACGCCAGGACCGGCTCCGAGGCCGCCCTGGAGATGGCCGCACGCACCTGCGAGGCGATGGCCCGCGGCGGCCTCCACGACCAGCTCGGCGGAGGTTTCGCCCGTTACGCGGTCGACGCCGGGTGGGTCGTGCCGCACTTCGAGAAGATGCTGTACGACAACGCGTTGCTGCTGCGGGCCTACCTGCACCTGTGGCGCGCCACCGGCGACGAGCGGGCCCGCCGCACCGCGCTGGCCACCGCCGACTTCCTGCTGCGTGAACTCCGCACCCCCGAGGGCGCGTTCGCCTCCGCACTGGACGCGGACTCGCCCGACCCGGTGACCGGTGAGTCCAGCGAGGGCGCCTACTACGCCTGGACGCCCGAGCAGCTGACCGCCGTCCTCGGCCCCGAGGACGGCGCGCTCGCGGTCGAACTCTTCGAGGTCACCGGTACGTTCGAGCACGGCAGTTCGGTGCTCCAGCTGCTCCGCGACCCGGCCGACCCCGAGGCGTTCGAGCGGATCCGCACCCGGTTGCTGGCCGCCCGTGCCGAACGGCCCGCGCCCGCCCGCGACGACAAGGTGGTCGCCGCCTGGAACGGCCTGGCCGTCGCCGCCCTCGCCGAGACGGGCGCCCTGCTGGACCGCCCCGACCTGGTCGAGGCCGCCGAGCGCGCCGCCGACCTGCTGCTCGCCGTCCACCTCACCCCCGAGGGCCGGCTGCTGCGCACCTCCCGGGACGGCCGCCCCGGCTCCAACGCGGGTGTGCTGGAGGACTACGCCGACACCGCCGAGGGCTTCCTCGCGCTGTACGCCGTCACCGGTGAGAGCTCCTGGCTCGACCTGGCCGGTGGTCTGCTGGACACCGTCCTGGCGCACTTCCTGGACGAGGCGTCGGGCGCGCTCTACGACACCGCCGACGACGCCGAACAGCTGATCCGCCGCCCGCAGGACCCGACCGACAACGCCACCCCCGCCGGCTGGACGGCCGCCGCCGGAGCCCTGCTCGGCTACGCCGCGTACACCGGCTCCGAGCGCCACCGCACCGCGGCCGAGCGGGCGTTGGGCATCGTGGGGGCGCTCGCCGCCAAGGCGCCGCGGTTCGTCGGCTGGGGCCTGGCGGTCGCCGAGGCGCTGCTGGACGGGCCGCGCGAGGTGGCCGTGGTCGGCCCGGCGGGTGACCCGGCCACGGCGGCCCTGCACCGCACCGCGCTGCTCGGCACGGCCCCCGGGGCGGTGGTCGCGGTGGGCGCGGCCGGCACCGATGACGTCCCGCTGCTGGCCGGCCGGCCGCTGCTCGGCGGGCGCCCCGCCGCGTACGTCTGCCGGCACTTCACCTGCGACGCCCCGACGGCGGACGCCGGTGAGCTGGCCGACCGGCTGGGCGCCCGGCCGGCGGACTGACGGCGGACCGACGGCGGCCGACGGCGCCGGCTCGATGCGCGAGGGCCCCGGCCCGGACCTGGTGGTCCGGGCCGGGGCCCGCCGGGTTTCCGGCCGTCAGGGCGCCTGGTAGCCGAGCAGGTCCACGACCAGGTGGACGGGGGCGGTGCCGGCGTTGAGGAGGGAGACCTTGCCGTCCTTCACCTTCACCACGACCTGGTTGGCGACGGTTTCGCCGGCCGACCAGTTGAGGTTGGAGGTGCCCGGGACGGCGCCACCGGCCGGGTAGGCCGTCAGGTGCCCGGCGCTGCCGGGCTCGGTGACGGTCACGTTCAGCGTCACCGAGGTCGGGTTCGGCATCTCGCCGAGCGACACGTCGAGCCGGCCGCCCGCCGGGACGACGCCCGCCGGGCGGACGAGCGAGCCCTCGGAGTAGCTGTCCTCGCGGGTGTCGACCAGACGCCACGGCCCGAGCGGCCGGAAGGTGTCGCGGCCGGTGCTGCCGTAGTGGCCGGCGAGGTCGGCGACGAGGTCGATGGTGCCGGCGGAGGCGTTGTGGAAGGAGACCTTGCCGTCCTTGAGGGGCAGGGTGACCAGGTTGGCGACGGTCTTGCCGGTGGTCCAGTTGAGGTTGGAGGTGCGGGGGAGTTCGTCGCCGTGCGGGTAGGCGGTGAGGTGGCCGTCCTGGGTGGTGTCGGTGACGGTGACGTTGAGGGTCACGGCGGTGGCGTCGGCCGGGATGCCGTGGGTGCCGGCGATCTGGAGGTCGAGGGTGCCCTGGGCGGGGACGGTGGCCTGCGGGGCGCCGGTTCCGTCCCGGGTGTCCAGGATCCGCTGCGGGTCGACCGCGGTGAAGACACTGCCGAAGTCCTGGAACTCCGCGGCGCCGCGGTCGCGGATGCCCCTGCCGGTACCGGTGTTGGGCACGACCGGGTCGTCCACCGCGTGCCAGCCCCAGGCGTCCACGTCCAACATGCCGGGCGCGTTCTCGTCCGCCGAGTCGATGACCGGGGAGAGCGGCTTGGCCGGGTCCTTGCTCGCGGAGCTGGGGTCGGCGAAGGCGTCGTGGGCGCCCTGGCCGGTGGCCTCGGTGAAGGCGGCGCGGT
This sequence comes from Kitasatospora sp. NPDC088346, assembly GCF_044740765.1. Taxonomy (NCBI): domain Bacteria; kingdom Bacillati; phylum Actinomycetota; class Actinomycetes; order Kitasatosporales; family Streptomycetaceae; genus Kitasatospora; species Kitasatospora sp. NPDC088346. Next base: position 12,830 of record NZ_JBIURH010000059.1, on the reverse strand, counting down.
CCCGGTAGGTGGCACCGGACCAGTCGTAGGCCGGGCCGCCGCTGAGCGGCGAGACCACGTTGTAGTCGACCTTGGTGCCCTGCACCGAGGACGCGGCGACGGTGATCCCGGCGTCGGGGGCGCCGGCCGCGCACGGCGGGCCCCATTCGCGGACGGTGCTGATGACGCTGTTCTCGACGACGGCCCCCGTGGAGGCGCCCTCCAGGACGAGACCCTTCACACAGCCCATGGTGACGGTGTTGCTGACCACGACGGTGCCGGGCGCGTCGCTGACCAGGATGCCGCTGGTGTCGTAGCCGCTGTTGCCGGTGATGACGTTGGTCGACAGCACGGTGCCGGTCGAGTTGCCGTCGACCCGCAGGACGGGACCGCGGACGTAGCCGAACTGCGCCCGGGTGTAGCTCACGTCGCGCGAGGCGCCGGTGATCCGGACGTTCCCGGACCAGGGGTTCACGGACCGGAAGGCGATGTCGTGGCCGCCGTCCACCAGCACCGACTCGCTCGGGGCCGGGCCGTTGACGGCGAGGTCCTGGAAGCGGACGTGCTCGGCGCCGCGGACCACGAGGGCGGTGCGGGTGGGCTGCCACGAGCCGAGGACGGCCCGGGAGTCGGGGTTGTCGACGTCGAAGGACGCCCGCGGAAGGTGATCGGCGCCTCGGCGGTGCCCGAGCGGGTGACGGTCACCTGCTCGTCGTAGGTGCCGTCGGCGATCGCGACGGTCTGGCCGGGGTTCACGACCGCGGCCGCCGCGGACACCGTGCAGAACGGTGCCGCGGAGGTGCCGCCGCCGGTGTCGGTGCAGTGGGCACCGGCCGCGTTGTTGACGTAGAGCGTGACCGCCTCGGCACCGGCCGCTGCCGGGGCCAGGGCGGGCAGGCCGGCACCGAGCAGCGCGGTGCCGACAAGAGCCGCGATTCGGTTCTTGTTGATGGGATTCCCCCCCCCAGAGGAACGGGCGGGCGGCCGCCTGGCGCGGCGGGCCCACGATGCCCGGGAACAGAAGATCGAACACAGAGCTGACGGATCATCGCATGCGGCCGACCCGGTCGTCATACGGGATTTCCGCGCGGTGACCACCCGGTGACGACCCGGGGTCCGCCCGCCCGTCCACCTGTCCGTCCACCTGCCCGTCGACCCGTCCGTCCGTCCGGGCGTGCTACTCCCAGTCCCAGCGGATGCCCAGCAGGCAGGGCGGCAGCCCGGCGGCCACCAGGTGCACGCCGTGGTGCCCGTCCAGGGTCAGCTCCTCGGTCTCGTGCGGCCGGGCCCCGGGGGAGCGGCTGGCGAAGCGGTGGCAGCGGACGGGCAGCGCGTCGGGGTGGAAGGTGACCTGGAGGACGTACTGGCCGGCGCCGGCGTTGAAGCCGCGGACGTACTCGTCGCTGGGGGCCGGCCCGGGCGCGTCCTCGAAGCCGTAACCGAGCAGGTGGGTGTCGCCGGTGCGCAGCCGCCGGTCCAGCAGGAGTTCGGCGACCAGCAGGCCGGCCTGCGGGTCGCGGCGGATCCGGCCGGGCCGGCAGTTCTCCTCGGTGCGCAGGGCGACCCGGGTGATGTCGCAGCCGGGGTCGCCCTGGTAGATCGCCAGGTAGCGGTCGATGCCGTCGCGGTGGGCCCGCAGCACGTGCTGCGAGCTGCGGCGCAACTGGCGGCGGTCGGCGCCGACGCTGATCCGTTCGATGTGGGTGACGGTGTGCAGGGCGGTGCAGGCGGGCCCGGCGATGGTGGCGAGCAGGCCGTCCACGGCATCGGCCGGGCCGATCAGGTCGCGGTACGGGCGGGTGGCCGGGCCGACCGCCGGCGGTTCGGGGGTGCGGCGGGGGCCGAGCAGCCGGGTCAGCGAGTGGGCGGGCAGGTCGAGTACGTCCTCCAGCAGTTGGACGGCGCGCAGCGACTCGGGCCGCTCGGGCCGGCGCCGGCCCTGCTGCCAGTAGCTGAGGCTGGTCAGGCCGATGTGGACGCCGCGGCGGGCCAGGTGCTGCTGCACCCGGTGCAGGGCCAGTCCGCGGGCGGTGATGGCGGTGCGCAGGGCGAGGTGGAAGGGGCCGGTCCGCAGGGCTGCGGCCAGTTCCGGCGGGACGGTCTGCTGCATGGCTGCCTCCGGCGCGTGGCTGCCTCCCGGACTGAGGGTGAATATTCACACCTGGGCGGCGGGTTGTCACCAGGCCCGGAGAACGCCGCAGGTCGGGGCGGTTCCGTTCACACCCGGCCGGGGCCGTTCACACCAGGATCCCCTTGCGCTCCAGCCCCGTTGACCCTGCTCGGTCAACGCCGGATGCTCGGTGCAGCGTCCGGACGCCACCCCCACATCCCCACTCCTGCGTAGCCGCAGGGAGGAGATCCCCCATGCCAACACCCCGGACACGCCTGCGCCGCGCGGTCGCCGCGTTCGCGCTGGGAGTCCTGGCGCCGACCCTGACGGTGGCCGCGGCCACCCCGGCCGGCGCCCGCACCCGAGCGGCGGAGGTTCCCGCCCCCACCCCCGCCCCCGCTTTCGGCTCCGACGCCGCCTCCGGTCCGACCGCCCCCACCGGTTCGACCGCGCAGGCCGCGCAGACCGCCCAGACCGTGCAGACCGCCACCTGGCGCAGGCTCGACATCACCATGCAGCAACAGCAACAGAGCAACTGGTGCTGGGCCGGCAGCGGCAACACGGTGGCCGCGTACTTCGGTCACAACTACAGCCAGAACCAGTTCTGCAACGCCGCCTTCAATCGCTCGATCAACTCCAGCTGCCCCAACAACCAGGCCACGCTGGGCAACGTGCAGACGGCGCTGAACTGGATCGGCATCAACCCGGGCTCGTACGTCACGGGTTACCTGCGCTACTCCGCGGTGCAGAGCGAGATCGACGCCGACCGCCCGGTGGAGACCCGGATCCAGTGGAGCTCCGGCGGCGGCCACATGCAGCTGATCTACGGCTACGACACGGCGAACAACTGGGTGTACTGGGGCGACCCGTGGCCCTCCAGCGCCCGCTACAACTGGGCGGACTACTGGTACTACGTCAGCAACGGCTCGTTCTCCTGGACCCACTCCCTCTATCGGATCGGCGCGTGAGGAGACGGTCATGACCGACACCCGGAACACCCTGCGGCGGGCCGTCGCCTGCACCGCCCTCGTCGTGGGCCTCGCCTCGGCCGCCGTCGCGCCCGCCCTCGCCGCGCCCGTCCCCGCCGCGCCGGCGCCCGCCGAGCCGACACCGGCCGACCTGGCGGCCGCCCGCGCCGCCGTCCAGAGCCCGGCCGTGCTCGACCGGCTGGGGCACTTCTTCGCCCGCAAGGGCGTCCCGCCGGGCGGGCCGTTCGCCGTCGCCCCGGCCGACGAGGCGCGTGCCGCGGAGCTGGCCGCGCCCCGGCTGACCGGGGAGAGCGCCGCGGTGTACACGCTCGGCGCGGGCTTCGTGGCCGGCACCGCCGGGGCCCCGGTGGCCACGGCCGACTTCGTCGCCAGCAAGGCCGTCTCCTCGGACGGGCAGAGCGCCTCGGTCTGGACCGTCCGGCAGGGCGGCGGCTGGCGGGTGGTCAACATCGCCACCGGCGGCGACGAGACCGACTACCCGGCCAGGGCGGCGGCCGGCGGTGGCGGCACCGCCTTCCGCGAACCGCAGCTGGACGCCTGGTACGTGCTGCGCGGCGGCCGGGTGCTCCCGCTGGACGAGGACGCCCGTCGCTCGGTGGGCGCGGACGGGGTCAGCCTGGCCGCGTACCAGGAGCTGGTGCACCGGCGGTACGGCGACAAGCTCCCCGGCAGCGCCTACGACCGCACGGGCACCGGCGGCGGCTTCGACGCGCGGGCCGCCGCCGGTGCCCCCGCGACGGACCGGCTGCCGCTGCTGACGGCCGGTGCGGCGCTCGGTACCACCCTGGTGGCCGCTCTCGCGCTGGTCCGCCGGCGCCGCGCGGCCGTCCGCGGGCGGTAGCGGAGACCGGGCGCGCAGGACGGGGAACGGCCGGGCGGCTGCGGGTACGAGGGGCCCGTGCCGCCCGGCCGTTCCCCTGCGACGCGCGCGGCCGGGAGCGGCCCCGCGGACCCGGACCGTCCCGGTCCGGCACATTTATTTGATGCGGAGTTGACCCCCCGTTCGCCCCGGAGCGTGTTCCGGCTGTCACCTTGGGTGGGGAGGGGGCCCGGCCCGCGGGTCCCGGGTCATACGGCGGAGAGGTGCCGATGGCGATCAGGCGCACGCAGTTCTGGGGCACGGTGCTGGCGCTCGCCGCCGCGCTGGCGGTGGTGGTCGGCTACCTGCTGGGCGGTCCGCGGACGGTCTGGCTGGTGTCCGCGGCGGAGGTGCTGCTGGTGATGGTGCACGTCGCGGTGCGCTTCCGCGCCCGGGCGCACGTACGGACGGCGGGCGAAGGGCCCGAGGCGGCGCACTGCGAGCGCTGCCGTCGGGCCCGGGAACGGCTGGACGCGAGGGTGTCAGCCGGTGGTGCTGTACGCGATCAGTGAGATCCCGACGTACTGCACGATGAACGCGCCGAGGGTCAGGGCGTGGAAGACCTCGTGGAAGCCGAACCAGCGGGGTGAGGGGTCCGGCCGCTTGAGGCCGTAGACCAGCCCGCCCAGGGTGTAGAGCACCCCGCCGACCACGATCAGGGTCATCACGGTCACGCCGCCGGTGCGCAGGAAGTCGGGCAGGAAGAACACCGCGGCCCAGCCGAGCGCGACGTAGCACGGGGTGTAGAGCCAGCGCGGAGCGCCGACCCAGAACACCCGGAAGCCGATCCCCGCCAGCGCGCCGCCCCAGACCAGCCAGAGCAGCACCTGGCGTGCGGTGCCGTGCAGGAGCAGGACGGTGAACGGGGTGTAGCTGCCCGCGATGATCAGGAAGATGTTCGCGTGGTCCAGCCGGCGCAGCACCGCGTCGCCGCGGGGGCCCCAGTCGAAGCGGTGGTAGACGGCGCTGATGCCGAACAGCAGCCAGGCGCTGACCGAGTAGACCGTGCAGGCCACCCGCGCGGCGGTGGAGTCGGCCAGACAGATCAACACGATGCCGGCGGCCAGCGAGGCCGGGAACATCCCGGCGTGCAGCCAGCCGCGCCACTTGGGTTTGGGCGGCTCCGACGCCGTCGCCAGCTCCGGATCCGCGGTCACGAGCCCCTCCTCAGTCATGGCCGCCATCCTACTTACGGAACCGTAGGTTACTAGTCCGTAGGTAGTGGTGATCGTCACTTTTAGACGTTCTGGAGTGTTGGACTCGCCTGTCGATCGCCGTTCGAGTGGCCTGGAATGCCTTGTTACTGGCTGGTAGATAGCCGGTCTGTAGTAAAACTTCGGCCAATACTGCCGATCTGCCAGAATTCCGAGCCCCTTTCGGAGCTACGCTGCTACCACCCTCAACCCCCCGCGATGCCGTCTCCTGGCCGAGATGGTGTGAAACGGAGCGATCGTGTCGTACGAGAACTCTGCTCTCAGCGCATCCGCGCCCACCCGTCACAAGCGCCTGCTGGCCTGGGTGAGCGAGATCGCGGAGCTGACCCAGCCCGACCGCATCGAGTGGTGCGACGGTTCCGAGGAGGAGTACCTGCGCCTCGCCGAGCTGCTGGTCGCCCAGGGCACCTTCAGGAAGCTCAACGCCGAGAAGCGGCCGAACTCCTACTACGCCGCCTCGGACCCGACGGACGTGGCCCGCGTCGAGGACCGCACCTACATCTGCTCCGAGCAGGAGAAGGACGCCGGCCCGACCAACAACTGGAAGGCCCCCGCCGAGATGCGGGAGGTCTTCGCCGGCGCCGACGGCCTCTTCAAGGGCGCGATGAAGGGCCGCACGATGTACGTCGTGCCGTTCTCGATGGGCCCGGTCGGCTCCCCGCTGGCCGCCTACGGCGTCGAGATCACCGACTCCGCCTACGTGGCCGTGTCGATGCGCGTCATGACCCGCATGGGCCAGGCCGTCATCGACCAGCTCGGCGAGGACGGCGAGTTCGTCAAGGCCGTGCACACCGTCGGTGCCCCGCTGGCCGAGGGCGAGGCCGACGTCGCCTGGCCGTGCAACACCACCAAGTACATCTCGCACTTCCCGGAGACCCGCGAGATCTGGTCCTTCGGCTCCGGGTACGGCGGCAACGCCCTGCTCGGCAAGAAGTGCTACGCGCTGCGCATCGCCTCCACGATGGCCCGCGACGAGGGCTGGCTGGCCGAGCACATGCTCGTCCTCAAGCTCACCCCGCCGGCCGGTGCCACGGGCGAGGCCGAGCCCAAGTACGTGGCCGCCGCCTTCCCGTCCGCCTGCGGCAAGACCAACCTGGCGATGCTCCAGCCGACCATCCCGGGCTGGAAGGTCGAGACCATCGGCGACGACATCGCCTGGATGCGGTTCGGCGCCGACGGCCAGCTGTACGCGATCAACCCGGAGGCCGGCTTCTTCGGCGTCGCCCCCGGCACCGGCGTGGACACCAACGCCAACGCGATCGACACCCTCTGGGGCAACACCGTCTTCACCAACGTCGCGCTCACCGACGACGGCGACGTCTGGTGGGAGGGCCTCACCGAGCAGCCCCCGGCGCACCTGACGGACTGGCGCGGCAACGACTGGACCCCCGAGTCCGGCACCCCGGCCGCCCACCCCAACGCCCGCTTCGCGGTGCCGGCCTCGCAGTGCCCGACCATCGCCCCCGAGTGGGAGGACCCGGCGGGCGTGCCGATCTCGGCCATCCTCTTCGGCGGCCGGCGCGCCACCGCCGTCCCGCTGGTCACGGAGTCCTTCGACTGGCAGCACGGCGTCTTCCTCGGCGCCAACATCGCCTCCGAGAAGACCGCCGCCCAGGAGGGCACCGTCGGCGAGCTGCGGCGCGACCCGTTCGCGATGCTGCCGTTCTGCGGCTACAACATGGGCGACTACTTCGGCCACTGGCTGAAGCTGGGGGCCCAGGCGGACGCGGCCAAGCTGCCGAAGATCTACTACGTCAACTGGTTCCGCAAGAACTCCGCCGGCAAGTTCGTCTGGCCGGGCTTCGGCGAGAACGCCCGCGTGCTCAAGTGGATCGTCGAGCGCCTCGACGGCCGGGGCGAGGGCGTGGAGACCCCGATCGGCGTGCTGCCGACCGTGGACTCCTTCGACCTCGACGGCCTGGACATCCCGCAGGCCGACCTCGACCTGCTGTTCTCCGTGGACGCCGACATCTGGCGCCAGGAGGCCGCGCTCGTCCCGGCCCACCTGGAGCTGTTCGGCGAGCACACGCCGACCGAGCTCTGGGACGAGTACCGCGCCCTGGTGAAGCGCCTCGGCTGACCCTCGGCTGACCCGCCGGCACAACGAGCCCCCGCCGCCCCCGCCCTGACCGGGGGCGGCGGTGTGCTGTCTGCTGCCTGCTGTGTGCTGTGTCCTCGCCCGTTCGCCTCCGGGCGCTCGTGGCCCGGCGGCGGCACTCCTCGCTCCGGCGCTCGCTGCGCTCGCTGGTCCCTCGTCGCTTCCGCCGCCGGCGCGCCCTTCGGCTCAGGGCGGGGGGCGGCGGGCAGCCGTTCGGGTCAGGGCTGGGCGTAGCCGCTCAGGAAGTCGCCGATGCGGGTGACGGCGTCGGTGATCTCCTCGGGGCGGGGGAGCGTGACCAGCCGGAAGTGGTCCGGGTCGGGCCAGTTGAAGCCGGTGCCCTGGACGATCAGTATCCGCTGGGAACGCAGCAGGTCGAGGACCATCTGCGCGTCGTCCTTGATCTTGTAGACGTGCGGGTCGAGCCGCGGGAACGCGTACAGCGCGCCCTTGGGCTTGACGCAGCTGACGCCGGGGATCTCGTTCAGCAGCCGGTACGCCGCGTCGCGGGACTCCAGCAGGCGCCCGCCCGGCAGCAGCAGGTCCTTGATCGACTGGCGGCCGCCGAGCGCCGCAGCCACCGCGTGCTGCGCGGGCATGTTGGCGCACAGCCGCATCGAGGCCAGCACGGTCAGGCCCTCGATGTAGCTGCGGGCGCGGTGCCGGTCGCCGGAGAGCACCATCCAGCCGGAGCGGAAGCCCGCCACCCGGTACGCCTTGGACATGCCGTTGAAGGTGACGCAGAAGAGGTCCGGCGCCAGGGTGGCCAGTGGGACGTGCTCGGCGTCGTCGTAGAGGATCTTGTCGTAGATCTCGTCCGCGTAGACCACCAGCTGGTGGCGGCGGGCGATCTCGACGATCCCCTCCAGCACCTCGCGCGGGTACACCGCGCCGGTCGGGTTGTTGGGGTTGATCACCACGATGGCCCGGGTCCGGTCGGTCACCTTGGCCTCGATGTCGGCCAGGTCCGGGTACCACTCGGACTGCTCGTCGCAGCGGTAGTGCACGGCGGTGCCGCCGGCGAGGCTGACCGAGGCCGTCCACAGCGGGTAGTCGGGGGCCGGGACGAGCACCTCGTCGCCGTCGTCCAGCAGGGCGGTCATGGCGAGCTGGATCAGCTCCGAGACGCCGTTGCCGAGGAAGACGTCCTCGACGGACAGGCCGTGCAGCCCGCGGTCCTCGTAGTGCATGACCACGGCGCGGCGGGCGGCGAGCAGGCCCTTGGAGTCCCCGTAGCCGTGGGCGCCGGCGAGGTTCTTCAGGATGTCCTGGAGGATCTCGGGCGGGGCCTCGAAGCCGAAGGCGGCGGGGTTGCCGGTGTTCAGCTTGAGGATGCGATGACCCTGGTCCTCCAGTCGCATCGCCTCGTCGAGCACCGGGCCGCGGATGTCGTAGCAGACATTGGCGAGCTTGCTGGACTGGATGACCTGCATACCCGACTACTTTACGGCGCCGTTACGCGGATCATCGAGTGGGCTTGGCCACAGGTCACCCGCTCGGGGAACCACCGCCCGACGACTGCCCGACGACTGCCCGGCGACGAGCCCGACGGCCGTCCCGACGGTACGGCCCGGGGCGGTTTCCCGTGCCGTACGGGCCGTGGCCGTTAGGCTCGGTCCGGTTCGCGCGGAGGGGGAGACCGTGATCGCGGTGTTGGTCGGGGCGGTGGCGGGACTGCTGGCGGCCCCCGGGCTGCGGGCGGCGACCGCCCGGTACGCGGTGGCGCCCGGCGAGCCGTGGTGGGAGTGCTGCCCGACGGGCCGTCTGCTGCGCCGGCCGGACGGCGGGTGTCCGCGCTGTGGCGAGCGGGCCGGCCCGGCCGCCTGGCTGGTCGAGGCGGTGGCGGCGGTGGTCGGCGGTGCGGTCGGCGTCGTGGCCGGCGCGGCGGCGTACCGGCCGAGTGCCCTCCCGCTGGTCTGGGTGGGCCTGTTCGGGGTGGTGCTCGCCCTGGTCGACGCGCGGGTCTTCCGGCTGCCGGACGTGCTGACCCTGCCGCTCGCCCTGGGCACCGCCGTCCTGCTGCTGCTCACCGAGGACCGCGGGGGCGTGCTGCTGCGCTGCCTGTACGCGGCGCTCGCGCTCGGCGGGGTCTACCTCGCGCTCGCCCTGGTCGCCCCGATCGGCCTCGGCGACGTCAAGCTCGCGCCCCCGCTCGGCGCGCTGCTCGGCTGGTACGGCTGGCCGTCGGTGTTCGGCGGCTTCGTGCTGACCTTCCTGCTGGCCGGCGCCTGGGGTGTGGTGCTGCTGGTCACCCGCCGCGCGGGCCGGGGCGACGACCTGCCGCTCGGTCCGTGGATGCTGCTCGGCACCCTGCTGGCGGTGCTCGCCGCCGGGTGACGGCCGGAGCCCGTCCCCGCCGGTGCGACGGTGGGGACGGACTCCGCGGCGGCGCGCACCGCCCCACCCTCAAGGGGCGTCGCGCCGGGGGGAGTTACGGCATGGCGTGGGCGTGGGCGCCCACGTTGGTGGAGAAGTCGTTGCCGTTGGCGGCGTCCCAGTTGGTGGACCAGGTCATCGCGCCGCGGATGGTCGGCCACTTGGCCGGCGGGACGAAGCTGCCGCAGTGGGTGCCGGCGGCCAGGCAGTCGAGCGCGTTGTTGACCACGGTCGAGTTGACGTAGCCGCCGCCCGCCGCGCGGGTGGACGCCGGGACGCCGATGCCGACCTGGTCGGGCCGCAGGCCGCCCTGGATGTGGGTGCAGACCTGCGCGGTGATGAAGTCGACGGTGCCCTGGGTGTAGACCTTGCCGTCGCAGCCGTTCATGCCGCCCGAGTTGTAGAACTGGGTGTTGACGACGGTGAGGATGTCCTTGGTGTTCAGCGCCAGCTGGAAGTAGTTGCCGGCGGTGGAGTACATCCCGATCGTCTCGGGCGCCATGGTCAGGACGAAGCCCTGGCCGACCTTGCTCTGCAGGGTGTGCAGGGACTGCGCCATCCAGACCGGGTCGACGCCGTTCTCCAGGTCGATGTCGACGCCGTCGAAGCCGTACTGCTGGATCAGCGCGTACGCGGTGTTGGCGAAGGTGGTCGCCGCGGCGGCGTTGTTCACCACGATGGTGCCGTTCTGGCCGCCGATCGACAGCACGACCTTCTTGCCGGCCGCGTGCTTCGCGGCGATGTCGGCCTTGAAGTCGGCGTCGGAGTAACCGCCGAGCTTGCCGGCCAGGGCCGGGTCGAGGGTGAAGCTGATGCCGCCGGCGGTGGTGGTCGCGTCCGCGAAGGAGACGGCGATGATGTCGTACGCGCTCTGCACGTCGCGCAGCCGCTGCACGGTGGCGCCGTTGTCGAAGTTCTGCCAGTAGCCGGTCAGCGCGTGCTTGGGCAGGCCGGTGCCGGGCTGGCCGGTGGAGGTGGCCGTCGGGGACGGCGAGGTCGGGGCGCTGCTGCTCGCGGACGGCGAGGGCGAGGCGGTGGCCGACTGCGACGCGGAGGCGGACGGCGTCGGCGAGGCGGGCGTGCTGCTGCCGCCGGTGGGCGTCGGGGAGGCGGTGCCGCCGGGGCCGGTCAGGGTGATGTCGTCCGCGGCGTAGGCGGCCTGCCCGTACCAGCCGTGCACGTACAGCGTGACGCTGGTGGTGCCCGCGCCGGTGGTGAAGGTGCTGGAGAGCTGGTTCCAGCTGCTCTGGCTGGACCAGCTGCTCGGGTCGGTGCCGCCGGTCCCGCTCGCGCCGAGGTAGACGTACGGGCCCTGGACCCAGCCCGCCAGGGTGTAGGTGGAGTTGGGCAGCACGCTGACGGTCTGGCGGCACTCGGCGGTGTCCGAGGCGCTCGGAGTGGCGTTCAGCGCGTACGAGCCCGAGTGCGCCGGGGTGCCGGCCTTGGCGGTGCCGGTACAGGTCCAGCCCGAGAGGCTGCCCGACTCGAAGCCGCCGTTGGTGACCAGGTTGCCGACCGCCGCGCCGGCGCCGCCCGCGAACAGCGCGAGGCCGGTGCCGGCCAGGGCGAGGGCGGTGGCGCCCGCCGCGAGGGCGGTCGGGACGGAACTGCGCCGGCGCCGGTGGGACGGCTGCTGCAGCGTACGGTCCATGGGCGAACTCCTGAGGAGGAGGGGGAGCCGCCGCGGTGGGGGTCGCGGCGGCTCCGTGTGGGGGAGGGAAGGTTCGCAGCGGAGCTTGTGGGGGCGGGCGGGTCGGGGCCGCCGTGTCCTGGGTCACAAGCTGGACTAGACCAATGGGGGTCGTCAAGGAGCCCGACCCAGGCTTAGGGGTCGTTTAAGGAAGCGGATACCTTTCCGTGTCCGAGCTCGGCGTGCTCGCGACCGGGCGCATCCGAACGGTTTCGCGACGCGCTTGTGACACCTTCGGTACCTGCGGCTTTACCGTGACGCACCCTGCGGGAGTAGGCTGCGCCGGGGGATTTCGCACCCGGGGGTAAAGAGCTCGGAGGGGCAGTACGACATGGGTCTGCGCGACGTGGTCGAGCGCACGCCAGGGCTGCGCACCCTGCTGGACAACGCGTACCGGCTGTACGGGCGCCGGGTCGAGGTGCACCTGGCCAACACGCCCAACCACATCGGCGTGATCCTGGACGGCAACCGCCGCTGGGCCAAGGCCACCGGGGGCACCACCGCCGACGGTCACCAGCGCGGTGCGGACAAGATCAGCGAGTTCCTCGGCTGGTGCGACGAGACCCACGTCCAGGTGGTCACCCTCTGGATGCTCTCCACCGACAACCTCTCCCGGCCGGCCGACGAGCTGGTCCCGCTGCTCGGGATCATCGAGGACACCGTCCGCCGGCTGGCCGCGGACGGTCGCTGGAAGGTCAACCCGGTCGGCGCGCTGGACCTGCTGCCGCAGCGGACCGCGGACACCCTCAAGGAGGCCGCCCAGGCCACCGCCCACGTCCGGGGCATCACCGTGAACGTGGCCGTCGGCTACGGCGGCCGGCACGAGATCGCGGACGCCGTCCGCTCCCTCCTCCAGGACCACGCCGGCCGCGGCACCTCGATCGAGGAGCTCGCCGAGATCCTCTCCGTCGAGCACATCGCCGAGCACCTCTACACCACCGGCCAGCCCGACCCGGACCTGATCATCCGCACCTCGGGCGAGCAGCGGCTGTCCGGCTTCCTGCTCTGGCAGAGCGCGCACAGCGAGTTCTACTTCTGCGAGGCCTACTGGCCCGCCTTCCGGAAGGTCGACTTCCTGCGGGCGCTGCGCGACTACCAGTTGCGCAACCGGCGGCTCGGGCTCTGACGGGCGTCGCTCCCGGGGCCGGCCGGAGCCCGGGTCGCGCGCCGGGCGCCCCCGAGTGGTGCGCGCTGACGCCCGGTCAGTCTGAATACCCGCAGGCCAGCGCGCCAAACGTTCATCATTTGTGATCCCGCCGTTCTTCCGCGCGGGCATGCACCGGGCCGACCCTGGGAATAAGACCAGTCAAGACCGGTACCCCGGCCACCGGGGTCGCGGGGACCGGTGAGCCGCGGGTGACGCTGGGTCATCCGCTCTGGAGGCCTAGTGGTCAGTTCCAAGAGCCGCCGGACACCAGACCGGCGCACGTACGTTCTCGACACCAGCGTGCTCCTGGCAGACCCCCTAGCCATGACGCGCTTCGAGGAGCACGAGGTCGTCCTCCCGGTGGTGGT
>NZ_JBIURH010000058.1:0-39647 GCF_044740765.1 Kitasatospora sp. NPDC088346 | reverse complement strand
AGAGAAACGACTCTCAGGCGCCCTCACCCATGTCCGCGCAGGTCAGACCCCAAATTCGTGACTCTAGGCCGCTGAATTACGCGGAACGCAGGTCCGGCGGTCCGGCTTCGGGGGGCCCGGGAAAGGGCAGCACGCCGCCCACCGCCTCACCGGCCGGCTCCACCGGGGCGGGGAAGAGCACCAAGTGCCGGACCGCGGACCTGACCATCACCGCCGCTGACCGCACCATCACCGGCGACGCCGAGAGCACCGTCGTGGTCGAGCTCAAGAACCACAGCGGCAAGGACTGCACGCTCTCCGGGTACGCGGGCGTCGACCTGAAGACCTCCGCGGGCGCGCTGTCCGCGAAGCGCTCCGGCGAGCCGGTCGTCACGGGCGTCGTGAAGAACGGCAAGTCGACGTACTTCGGCATCAGTTACCCGGCCAACACCTCGGGCGGCTCCGGCGTCCGGATCACCGGCCTGGTGGTGACCCCGCCGGACGAGACCCAGTCGGTCACCCTGCCCTGGCCGGGCGCCGGCTCCCTGCCCGTCACGGACGGCAGCGGATCCCCGGTGAAGATCGGCCCGATGGGAAGCGCCGGCCAGGGCGAGTGACCGCAGGCGCCCCGCCCTGGCGCCGCGAAGCCCCCGGACTCCTCCCGGCCGGCCCTCGGAACCCGTGTACCGGTCGCCTACCTGCCCGAAAGGCCGGACAGCGCACGGGTGTCCACCCGGAAGTGCCGCCTGCATCGGATCGTCGGCCTGTTCTTCGGAGCCGTGCTCTGCCTCGGTGTCGCGGCCGGGTGCCTGCTCACGCGCTGAGCCTCTTCTCCCACCGCGTTCCCACGCACAGATCCACCGCCAGACCCGTCGCGGGACCCATCGGACACGCCGTCAGCACCTGATCCTGCTCGGCTGCTCGGTTTCTGTGGGCTGGAGGACCTGGTCCTGGAGGCGTCGGCGAAACCGGCTTCCCCGGCCGACACGGGATCGTCCGGGAGCCTGATCGATGTTCGGCGGATGACGCCCGGAGCGCTTCCGCCTCGCTCGCAGCGTTCAGCGTGGTTGGTGGTACCGATCCGGCGTACCAGGGACGGGGCGCCCCTCGCCGGGCTCATGGGCGCCTGGGTGCCTGCGCGGCTGCACCGTCGGTTCGACCGGGACCTGGACCGCCAGCAGTACGGCCAGGCTGCAGTGCACCGCCGCCGTCCCCGCACCGTGACGGATGCCCGGCCGAGCCGGCCACGGTGTGAGGAGCGCCCGTTCAGTCGATGACGGCGGTGGCTTCGACCTCGACCAGGTGCTCGGGTACGTCCAGTGCCGCGACGCCCAGCAGTGAGGCGGGGGGTGTCACGCCGGCCCCCAGCTTCGCGGCCGCCCGACCGATCCCCTCCATCAGCAGGGGCATCTTGTCGGGGGTCCAGTCGACGACGTAGAGGGTCAGTTTCGCCACGTCGTCGAAGGAGGCACCGACCCCGGCCAGGGCGGTGCCGATGTTGAGGTAGCACTGTTCGACCTGGGCGGCGAGGTCGCCTTCGCCCACCGTGACCTGGTCGGCGTCCCACGCGACCTGTCCGGCGATGAAGACCAGCTTCGACCCGGTCGCGATCGACACCTGCCGGTAGGCGTCGATCTGCGGCAATCCGCTGGGGTTCACCAGGGTGATGGCCATGCTGTCCGCCTCCGTTGCTATGAGCGCCCGTGAGCTCGCTTCCGCCGAGTCATGGCGCTACCGCTCTCTTGTGGTTACTCAGGAACTGTAGGAGAGTGCCTGCTGACATGGAAGAACGCACTTTTCGGTGACTGGGGAACCTGATGGTGACCAAGCAGTTCGCGGGCTCGCCCGACGAAGCAGACCTGAGGCGCGCGGACTCTCTGGCGCGGGAGATCTTCTCGGACGTCGCCAACAAGTGGGCGCTCCTGATCATCGAGGCCCTGGGAGAGCACACCCTGCGCTTCGGCGAGCTGCGGAACGAGATCGGGGGCATCAGCCACAAGATGCTCACCCAGAACCTGCGCATGCTGGAGCGCAACGGCCTGGTCCGGCGGACGGTGCACCCCGTGGTGCCGCCACGGGTCGAGTACACCCTCACCGAGCCGGGCCAGGCCCTGCGGGTGACGATCGACGGACTGTGCGACTGGACCCACCGGTACCTCGGTCACATCGAGCACTCCCGCCACCGCTTCGACGCCTGAAGAGTGGAGCACCCGCGTAGGCGAGCGGATCAGCACGCGGACGCGGAGTCCGCTCTCCGTGCTGGTGGAATGCCGTCGCACGGCGGCCGATCACCAGCCCCCTCAGGTGGCCGACGGCGTCCATGATCACGGCCGCCCCCGGCTGCTTCCGGCCCGGGGCGACGGCGATCGCGACCCGTCGTCATGCCCGTTCGGCGGTCAGTCGGCCGACGGCCCGGATGATCTGCCGTCGGGTGGCCAGGTGGCGGGCGAGTTGGGCCATCACCCGGTTCATACGCCCCGCGATGACGCTGGGCGGCGGGTCGCACTCACAAGATCACGCGACTTTGCAACAGCCCTGGATTTCCGTACCACCGGGGCGAGTTGCCATGTCACTCGGATGTCGGGTGGCAGTACCCGAGTTTCCGGCTCGCCGAGTGCCTGGACGCCGCCGGCATCGCAGCCGCGATCGGATCAGTCGGCGACGCCCACGACAACGCCCTGAACGCCCTGATGGAATCCGCCATCGGCCTCTATAGATGGGGGCTGATCAAGCCCGGCAGGCCTTGGAAGACCTTCTCCCAGATGGAGCTCGCCACAGCCGAGTGGACCGACTGGTACTGCCACCGGCGACTCCACGGCGAGGTAGGCCACGTCCCACCTGCCGAATACGAGACCGCCTACTACCTCACATCCGCAAAACCCCAGGTCACAACCACAACCTGAGATCTCCACCGAACCCGGTGCGGTTCACCCGGTGACAGCCCGAAGGCCCGCCAGGGCCCGTCCCCGCTGAGCGAGGTCGCATCAGGCAGTCCGCCAGGGCGGGGAGCGGGGAACTCGGCGGACGCGGCCCCGGGACTCCGCCGAGGGCATGGAGGGTACCCCTCGGGCTGGGGCGTCCCTCCAGGGCGATGACGGACTCGTCGGCCGTGACCGCCAACCCACCTGAACGGCAGTCAGTTCAGCGGCTGGGTACCGGCGCTGTTGTGGATGAAGACGGACCGGGTGTCGGTGGACGGGTAGCTATCCTCCAGGGTGAAGGCCTCGGGCGTGCTGCCGGCGGGGGTGTCGGGCTTCTCGAAGTACAGGACGTACGTCTTCGAGGTGTCCGTCTCGCTCTCCAGCTCCAGCCAGCCCTTGACTTCGGCGGCCGGATAGGTGCCGGTGGCGGTGATGGTGGTCGACGTGGTGCCGCGCTGGAGGGCGAAGGTGGCAGTGCCGAGGTCCAGGCGCTTGCGGGCGCCGTCCTTCCATCGTCGGAAGAGCGTGACCCACTCCTCCGGCCACGGTCCGCCGGTCTCCGGCGGCGGCATGTCCTTCTGCAGCTGCGCCAGAATGGCGTCCGCATTCGCCACGACATCGTCGTAGTCCCGCAGGTCGAATGCGAACTCCATGTGGGCCTTGTCAATGGCGCGGAACATCGGCCGGATGTGGAGCTCGAACACAGGCGTGCGCATGCTGGCCGTACACCTCCATCAGGATGTTCTTGAGTGTGATCGTCCCGATCGGCTCGGGTGGTTGTCGCGGCCCGCCCCGTGGCGTGGGGAGGGCGTGAGCTGAGTGTCGGCAGGGAGAACGGGCGGGTCGCTGCCGCGTCCCTGCGGCCGACGGCCCGTCGTTGTGCCGTGCGGCCGGGAAGTCGTGGCCGGTCGGCCCGCCAAACCGGCAGCCGGGCCTACGCGCAGGATGTCGAACGCCAGGCTGCGGTCGTTCGGTTCGCTCGGGCTACAGGAGTTGACGTCTCGTCGGCTTCGGGCGATGGCTCCGACTGCGGGTCGGACTCTCCCTATAGGTACCAGGAGGAGTGCTGTGGCGCGCGGCACATCTGTGGCGTGTCCGGATGAATGGGTGCCCGCGCGCGGCGCTGCCGCGATCGGGTGAACCGTCAGCGGGTTTCGCGCGCCCACCGCCTGGCCGGCCTGGCGAATGGATAAGGCTTTCATTCTGTATATATACAGATGGGAGAGGTGTGCTGTGACCCAGGTCCTGGAGTATGAGAGCAACGCCATCGTCGAGTTGATGAGAGTCCTTCCTGCGGACCGCGATGCGGAGTGGCTGAAGAACGCCCTGCAGCAGGCGATCATGGTGGAGGTCGCCACCATCGGTCCGTATGCGAGCGCCCTGTGGTCGATCAAGGAGCCGAGCGAGGCGGTTGCGAAGGACATCCGGGAGATCATCTTCGACGAGATGACCCATATGGGCCTCGCGTGCAACATGCTCACCACCATCGGAGGGACGCCGATCCTCGCCGATCCGAAGGTGGTGCCGAAGTACGAGCATGCATTGCCGGGCGGGGTGCGGCCCGATCTCGTCATCTTCCTCGAGGGTCTGACCGCGGCCTCGGTCGAGATGTTCTCCGAGATCGAACGCCCGGAACATCCGGTCGCCCAGCTCGCGGTCTCCACGACCATCGGGGCCTTCTACGCCGCGATCGAGGAGGCGTTCGAGACGCAGCAGCACCTGATCGGCGGCGATCGGCAGATCGAGTACTCCCTGGAGAGCCACGGCCAGGGCAACAGGATTGTTCCGCTCGACACCATCGAGAAGGTGCGGGCCGCCATCGAGGTCATCAAGGAGCAGGGCGAGGGCACCTCCGCCTCGCCCGAGAACCCCTTCCCGGGCAAGCCGGGGGAGCTGGCGCACTTCTACGTGTTCCGGGAGATGTTCCGCGGCAAGAAGCTGATCAAGGTGTCGGAGAACCCGGTCGTCTGGGACTTCAAGGGCGACGACGTTCCGTTGCCCCCGGCCTTCCCCATGGGGAGAGTGCCCGACGGCGGGTGGGCCAACGGCGGGCCGAACGCGCCCGCGCCCGAGGTCCAGCAGGTGCTCGGGGCGTTCAACGGGCATTTCAGCGCAATGCTGCGAGCGCTGGAGGCAGCCTGGCGGTCGGGTGACGCGAACAGGCTGTCAACGGCGATCGGCCACATGCACGGGATGCGTACGGAGGCACGGAAGCTCGTACAGCTGGAGCTGCCCGACGGCAGTGGGAAGACCTACGGGCCGGAGTTCCTGTATGTCGAGGAGTGAACAGCTCCGTTCCATGCCGGGCGGGCGCCGGTGCACGGCCGCCCGACCGGTCACAGCCGAAAGCGTGCCCGGTGCCGGGGTTTTCACCAGCTTGGTGGTGTTGCACCGGGGGCCCGTGACAGTGGGCGTGGATCCGCCGGGAGCGATGGCTCACGGAACGACGGCGGATACCGGTCGGGGCAGGGGGAGAGGGGTGACCCGGGGTGCGCCCGGAGTACGGGGCCGGGACGGCAGGAGCGCGGAGAGCGCGGTACTCGGTTCGACCCCGAGCTGGTCGTGCAGCACACGGCGGCAGGTCTCGAACTGGCGCAGGGCCTCGGCCACGTTGCCCTCCGCCAGGTGGGCGCTGATCACCGCGCGGTGCGAACTCTCCCGCAGTGGTTCGGCGTTGACGGCGGCGAGGGCGACGTCCACTGCTTCGGCATACCTGGCCTCGCGTCTCATCAGGTCCGACAGGGACTCCAGCGCGTGCAGCCGGCACTGCCGCACCCGCTCGCGCTCCACCACCAGCCAGTCCTCCTGCCAGTCCGGCAGCAGATCCTGCTCGAACAGTTCCACCGGCGGCTGGACGGCCGGCTCGCGGTTCCGCAGAGCACGGGCCGCGGAGAGCATCCTGCGGACGTCCACCAGGACGGAGGCGTCCAGGGCCAGCACCTCACCCCGCGCGTGAACCAGGCGGCCGCTGGGAGACAGCCGCCACAGCGCCGTGCGCAGTCTGCCGGCCGCGGCGGGTTCGTCGACGTCGGGCCAGAGCGTGCAGGAGAGCGCGGTTCTGGTCACCGGGCCGCGCAGGGCCAGCAGGGTGAGGATCCGGCGTGCCGTGGGCTGCAGCTCGATGGCCCGCCCGCCCAGTGACAGCCGCCAGGTACCCAGGAGTTGGAGGTCGGTCCCGGGAGTCCGATGGGATGCTCCGGAGTTGTCACACGTCATCTGCTACTCCCCAGGTGCGGACCGGACGCTGCCGACCCTTTCGGTCGGTCGATGTCCTGTCAACGGTCACCGCCGCGCGCCGACGGGCGGTGACCCGTACGAGTGGTGGTCCCGCCGAGGCCGGGCCGGGAGGCACCGGCACCTTCGGTCGTGATTCCTGGACGTCGGCGGTCTGGATCATGCGATATCCCGGGGTGGCGAGGTGGTCCGGGCGAGCCGCGGCCCGATCCGGCAGGACTTCGCGGACGTGCCGGGCGTGGTCACTCGGACATCGGATCCCCTTCCGGTGTCGGCCTATCCGTCGCCCAGCAGCGCGGCCAGGTCGTCGGCCGCCATGGCCAGTGCCCGCCGGCGGTCGGCGGCGAGCCGGCCGACCCCGCGCAGTGACGCCTTGGCGGCGTCCCGGGCCTGGCCGGCCACCGCCTTGCGCGGTCCTCGCGTCGCGTCGGCAGCGATCTCCCGGGCCATCGTCAGCTGCTCCTCCAGCTCTGCGGTGCGCCGTGCCTCGGTCTCGTCGATCCGGTCGATCTCCTCCCGGAGCACCTGTTGCAGCGTCCGGACGGTCCTGTCACTCATGCTGTCCTCCTGTCCTCGGATGGGGTGGCTCTCGCGGCCCGCGTCAGGGCAGCACGACGTTGATCGCGTTCCAGGGGGCAGGCAGCGGCGCGCCGCCGATCTGGATCCGGCCCCTGGTGACGTTGCCGGTGACGGCGGTGCGCGAGGCCGGGACGTCCAGCTCGACCGCCGTGGTGCCGACGGTTTCGAGGTGGTTCGCCGAGGCGATCAGGGAGTCGGCGCTGCCGGTCACCGCGGCCGGACGGATCTCGGAGACGAGGTTCGCGTCGTCGCGGCGGATCAGGTTGTCGCTGAACACCAGCGGTCCGGTGACCGTGGTCTGGACGACGGCCGCGGCTCCGCCGGCCGCGATCCGGTTGCCGCGGACGGTGACGGCGGACGAAACGTCGCCCACGGCGGCGAACACCCGTCCCGGGGTCACCCAGACGAGCCCTTCCTCCCGCTCGGCGTACCAGTCGGTGCCCATCCGGGCGAACGCGTCGGAGGCGTCGAACTGCTCGGTGACGGGCCGTCGAGCGGTCGGCACGCCGAATCGGGCCGTCCTGATCGCGGCCTGTCCGGCCGTCACGGCGACGGCCGGAAGTTGTCGACTGTCCGCCTCCGTCGGCGTGGGAGTACCGCTGACGATCACGTTGTCGATCACGTCGATCCGGCCCGACCGGGTCTGTGCGAGCACGCCGACCACCAGCGACGGCACGTTCGACATGGCCGGCACCACGAGGGTGTTGCCGGCGATGGCGAGCGACGGGCACTCCTGCGCGGCAACGGCGGCGACGACCGTCCCCCGCTCCGCGGTACCGGGGTCGAGGTCGTGAATCTGATTGCCGCGCACCTCGCCGTCCGTCACCTGAACCAGCCAGACGCCGATCACCGCGAGTCTGCTGCCCTCGTCGGATTCCGGCCTCGGTGTGCGGATCACGTCGTTGTCGCGGACGAGGACGCGCAGACCGCTGGAGCCCGGGCGCATGATCACGCCGCTCGTGCCGCCGTCCAGCCGGTTGCCCGTGACCACGATGTCCCGCTGGGCGCCCTGCAGCGCGACGGCAGGGCCGGCGGTGGTGATCGTGCAGTCGTCGACCCGTACCGCGGACAGCACGCCTTCGAACTGGGGAGCCGTGAGGACGATGCCGGTGCCGTCGAGGCGGGGCGGGGGTTGCTCTGCGCGGTCCGCACCGCGGGCGTCATCCAGTCCGGTGGCATGGGCGGTGATCCGGCAGCGGCTGATCTCGCCGTCGGGGCAGGCCAGTTCGATCCCCGCCCCGCCGCCGTCGATCCGGCAGTCACGGATGACTGTCGAGGCCTGCATCGGGTGGGCCTGCCAGGTCACCGCAGCGCCCTGGTCGCCGACGATCAGGCAGTCGCGGACGTCGGCTCCGGCGGTGAGCTGGACGCGCTCGTCCAGGAGGATCCCGGCCTGGGTGCCGTACACCACGGAGTCGGCCAGCTGGAGTCCGGCGAGCGTCAGGAAGCGCCTTGTCTCCGTCGGGCTCCCCTGGACGACGGACGCGATGCCGACATCCGCGAGCAGGACACACTCGCGCACCACCAGGCCCGCGACCAGGCCCACCAGGGTGATCGCGGTCTCGGGAACGTCGGGCAGGGCCTGCCGGTCCGCGTCGGGCCGGTCGCTGCCGCCGAGCACGGCGAGCAGGGCCGCCGGCCCGCCGCCGGCGAGCAACCCGCTCCGGACGACGGCGCAGCGCACCACCTCGACGCCCGCCGAGCGCTCCACGGCGATTCCGACCGCGACGGATTCGCCCTCGTCGCCGCCGGCACCATCGGTGCGGTCGTTCTCGCCGCCTGAGGGTGGGGGGCTACCGACGATCGCGAGGTCGCTGACCGTCACCCCGCGGCAGCCGGCCAGCACCACCGCCGGGCCGGTGCCCCGGTGCCGCAGGACCGTGCCCCAACCGTGCCCGGCCAGCGTCACCCCCCTGGCCGCGTCCAGCACCACCGGCTCGTCGAGCTCGTACTCGCCCACCGCCAGACAGATCCGGCCGCCGGTCCGCCGCACCCGGTCGACGGCGTCCTGCACGGTCAGCCGGCCGTCGGCGTGCGACTCGGGCGTCACGCAGAGGGTGCAGTCGCCGCAGCCGTCGCACTCCGGTGGCCAGACCTCGCGGCAGTCCGTCACCTGGCCGCCCAGATCGACCACGGCGAGCCGGCCGTAGAAGCGGCGAGGGCCCTGAGGCGGCGCGTCGGCCAGTGGCTGGACCTGGCCGTCGGCCGAACGGGCGGTGAAGGTCCAGTGGTCTCCGGTACGCAGCAGGCCGCCGGCCGGATCGGTGCTGAAGGTGATCTGGACGCCGTCCTCCAGGTCGAGTCCGCCGGTGGCGGCGGAGACCGGGACCGCTCCGTCCCCGCCGACCGACGCGCCGCTCTGGTCCCACTGCCGCAGCCTGGTCCGCAGCGAGCCGTCGGTCGGATCGAGGTCGGCGGGCAGCGGGCCGGAGAGGGTGACCTGCTGGGTCGGGTCGTCGACCCGGTCGACCGTCACCACCCGGGCGAGGAAGCCCGGTGTGCCGGACAGCTCCCGGGCCTCGTCCAGCACCTCCACCCAGGAGCCCTCGCGGATCCGCTGGACATCGTCGCGTCCGGTGCGGGCGACGGTCAGGACGGTACGGGTGCTGTCCACGCCGAGCACGGCGGTGGCCACGCTCGCGTTGTCGCGGGCCCACTTGAACGTGGCATCGCCGAGTGCCCCGCCGGTGTGGACCTCCACCCGGTAGAGCCGGTTGTCGAAGCCGCGGTAGCCGCTGTCGGGCGGCACGCTGCACGGGTCAGTGTCGGCCGGGACGGCCACCCCGGCGGTACTGAGCCGGCCCGCCGAGGGCGCGGTGGCCGCGGCCCAGCCCGGCAGTTCGGCATCCGGCGTGGCACAGTCGACGCCCTCGGCGCCGCCGGGGAGGACCTTCACCTGCCAGACCGTCTGCATGCGCGCGTCGGTCTCCTCGCCGACCGCGGAGTCGATCAGCTCGTGCCGCTCGACGGCGGTGACCTCACGCTCCCACGCCTCGACGTACACGACGTGCGGACCGGTCTCCGGCACCGGCGGAGGATTCCGGTAGTAGGGCTGCTTCTCGTACGGCACGGGGTCGGCACCCCGCAGGTCCTGCAGACCCGGCTCGACGTGCCAGGGCCCGCTGCCGTGGTTGTCGAGCGACAGTCCGTGGACGTACAGGCGACCGAGCCCGATGGTGAAGGACACGCCGGCGACGGCGATGCGGAAGCCGGTGGCCTCCGGGGCGCCGCCCGTGTCGAGATCGCGCGGCGCGGTGCACGGGCCCAGCACGTCCAGGGCCAGCGCGCGCAGGCGGTGGTCGACGCCGTCCGCGAGCTCGTTGAGATAGGCGTCCCGCAGCATCCGGCCCTGCTCGGCCCGGGGCCGGCTGAAGTCCTCCACGGGGTCGAAGCTGAGTCGGGTGTAGTCGCCCGGCATGTACGGCTCCTTCGAGATGGCTGCATGGGGTGGCTTGGCAGGGCGCGGGGCAGGTGGCTTCAGACGATGACGCTGATCCCGGCGGTGACTCCCGCGGGCAGGTACTCGTCCAGCCGCCGGCGCAGGTTGTCCAGCCGCTGCGGCTGTTTGACGTGGCTGTACACGCCGATCTCGCTGCCGTCCTGCGCCCCGGCGGCGATCTCGTCCGGGCAGCGCGGGTCGAGCTCCGCGAAGCCGGGATCGCCGTACCGGCGGGAGACCAGCACCGGGCGCACCCTGCGCTGCTCGGCGGTCACCAGCGCGGTTCGGTCGGCGCCGGTGACCGCGGGGTTGGCGGCCAGCAGACGGGTGACGGCGAGGTCGGGCTGGCAGGCGAAGCGGCGCGGCGCGCGACTGGCGTCGGCCGGGAGGGTCGGGTCGTCCGGCGGCAGGTAGCTGTAGCGCAGGCAGCCCTGCTGGGTGCGGGCGACCACCAGCCGGGCCGTGAAGAGGCACTCGCTCGCCTCGACCGTGCGGGCCGTGACGCCGCCCAGGAAGGTGCTGCGCTCGGTCCGCAGGCCGGTCCCGGGCGCGGCCGGGCCGGCGATGCACTCGCCACCGGCACCCGCACCGGAGGCGACCACGGAGTCGAGCAGCAGCACCTCGTCCGCCGGGGCGTCCAGCCGGACCGGCCCGAGCACACAGAACGCGAGCTGGATCCGGAGCCGGGGCGAGGGGCCGGCGACGGTGATGCTCGGCCCGTCCGCGATCGGGGCGCCGGACGCGTCGCGCGGGCCGCCGGGCGGCAGCGTGCAGTGCAGCAGCCGGAGCCGGCCGAGGTCGGCCGCGGTGGTGATCCGGCCGTCCAGGGCCACCCCGGACAGGGTCAGCGTGCCGTCGCCGACGACGGTGAGGGTGCCGTCGGCCGGCGTCGGCCGGAGCACCGGGCGTTGCAGGTTCGCCGCCTCGATCAGCAGGGTGCGCCCCAGGAGGGCGACATCTCCCGGCAGCGCGTAGTCCTCGCTGTCCAGCACCCGGACGACGGTGTGCCGGGCGGGGCTCGCGGCCCAGACGGTCAGTGCGGCGGTCAGCTCGGTGTGGTCCGCCCCGGTCGCGGCGACCGTGATCACCTGGTCGGGCTCGCCGTCGGCGAGCCAGCCGGAGCGGTCGTAGTCGCCGCCGCCGACCAGGCCGGCCGTGCCGTGGAAGAAGGACGCGCGGACCCGGGTCGGCAGTCCGGTGCCCACCGCGATCCGGCCGTTGCGCACGTCGACGGCGACCACCCCCTGGCCGGGCCGCGCGGCCGGCCAGGGGTCGAGCCGGCGGCTCACCAGCCGGGCGACGTACTGCGGGTCGGGGCCGCCGTCGTCGGCGGCGGGAGTGAGGAACTCGCCGTCGAGCCAGATCCCGAGGGTGGCCGCCGGTGCGTCCGGTTGCTCGCCGACCGGGCCGTACAGCGCGGTGTACGGCGGGCGTTCGCCGTTCGGCAGGCGCGGCGCCAGGCGGTGTGCCAGCAGGTCGGCCTCCAGCAGCGCCGGGTCGAGCGGCCCCGGCACCGACGCGGCCCGAAGGCCGGGCGGCAGGTCGGCGCTGCGGCTGCCGCGGGTGAACAGCGGGCGGTCCAGGCCGAGCGGGTCGAGCCGGTAGCGCCACGGTCGGTCGGCCGGGCGTACCACCACCCGGCGGTGGGCGGCGGCGCGTTCGCGATGGACGGCGATGGTCACGTGCGCCGGGTGGTACCAGCCGACCGGCCCGTCCGGGCGGCGCACGTCGACGAGCCGGCTGGTGCGGTCGAACGGGGTGCCGGCCAGAGCGGAGTCGAGGCGGGTGGAGAGCCGGGCCGTGGTCAGGTCCGGGCGGGTGTGCCGCAGGTGCTGGGTCCAGGCGGTCCTGGCCAGGCCCTCGATGAGGCGGACGGGGAACCCGGAGGCGTAGTGGGCGACGTCGTCGAGCGCGGAGACGGTGCCCTTGCGCCGGCGCAGGGCGATGGTCCTGGCCACGTCGGCGCGGGCGCTCGCCCCGGCGGGCGGCAGCAGGCGCGGGCCGCGCAGATCGTCGAACTCGACCAGGGCGGTGGCGTCGTCCTGCGCGGTCGACGCGTCGTACAGCGGTACGGTGCCGACCAGTTCGGCGAGGTACGGGATGTACTGGTCCTCGCAGGTCTCGATGAAGTGGTCCTCGTAGGCGCGCGCGATGTCCGCGGCGACCGCGTCGGCCTGCTCGCCGATGATGGCGAGCAGCGCCAGCAGCGGCTCGCCCACCTCGGCGTCCCTGGCCCTGATCGAGGCCGGAAGCGTGCCGTAGAGCTGCTCTGCGGCGGTCATACGGGCTGCCTCCGGGGGGTCGCGGGGTGTGGGGCGGGAGGGTGCGGTGCCGGGCCGTGGTTCGGCGCCGGCCGGCGCGGCGCGGGCAACGGGCTCATGCCAGGCCTCCGGTGGCCGGAGCGGGCGGGGCGGCCACCAGGGTGACGCCGAGGCCGTCGGGGGCCAGCACCGGCAGTTCGGCGGGCAGCACCGCGCCGTCCTCGTCGGTGCGGACGCCGAGCAGGCGCAGCCGCTCGGGCGGGGCGCCGGGGCCGGCGGTCCGGTCGGCGCCGTGCCGGGCCAGGAAGGCGGCCCAGGCGGCGTCCGACATCCCGGGCGGGCGGTCGAACCCGAGGCGGGTGATGTTGACCGCGGCGGCACCCGGCACCACGGACACCGCGAGATAGAGGTCGGACACGTGCACCGGGCGCGCCAGCCCCACGCGGTCGAAGCCGAGCCGGTCGGACAGCGCCGCGCGCACGCCGGCCAGGACGGTCTCGGCGTCGGCCCGCGGATCGGGTGCCACGGTGGCCGCGACGACGATCGGCACCGGGGCGAAGTCCTGCACCACCACTCGCCGGTAGGGCGGGCTCGCCGATGCCACCGTACGGGCCAGCAGGCGGCGGCCGGCCACGTCGAGGCCACCGCCGGCGGGCACGGCGACCGTCACCGCGATCAGCAGGCCCCGACCATCCCAGACCGTGGCCGCACTGGCCTTCGCCACCTGCCCCGTGGCGATCAACAGGTCCGCGCAGTCGGCGGCACCGACCGCGCGCCCGAGCACCCGTACGGCCCCGGGGGCGCGCTCGCGCAGGGCGGTGCCGTCCTCCCGGTCGGCACCGCCCTGCGCCGCGGCGGGATTGACCACCGCTTCGAGCCCGGGCAGCCTGAGCAGCGGCTGGGTCAGCGTGCCGGCCCCGACCCGTCCCGCCAGCCCGGCGCCGTAGCGGTAGTCGGCGAGGACACTGGCCGGGCCGGTGCGCAGGCGGGCGCCGGTGGTCCCGTCGCCGTGCTGGACGACGGTCGAGCCGTCCGCCCCGGTGCGCAGCTCGTACACCTCGTCGGCGGGTCCGGCGCCGAGCAGCTGCGGCACCTCGCGCGAGGACTGGCCGCCGACCCGGACGGTCAGGGCCGCGACGGAGCCCTCGGGGGTCGCCGCGGGCACCCGGGTCAACGGGCCGTGGGCGAGGGTGAAGCGCTGGAACGCGACCGAGGCGTCACCGGAGCCCAGTACCTCGTGGGCCACGGTGGCGCCGTGGCTCGCGGCCGACGCGTTGCCGAGCAACGAGGCGGCGGCGTCCAGCACAGCCGTCTCCTCGGGCTGCGCGGCGAGAGGTACCACCAGATGGCAGGCCTGGCCCGCCCGGACACCGGGTGGCTCCAACCGGGCCCGGCCGTGGACGGCGGTGGTGACGGCCCGTCCACCCGGAGCGGCGAGCACCAGTCGCCGGCCCTTGGGCAGGTCGGCGGGCGACACCACGGGCGCCGCGGCCCGGTCTGTGCCGGGCGGGCCGATGACCCGCACCGAGTCGGCCACCGGCCCGAGCGGCGCCGGCTGTGCGGAGCCGGCGGGGAGATCGGGGCCGTCCTGGGCGCCGCAGAGGTCCGGGCGGCCGTGCACCTCGGCCGGCACCGGTCCGCCGGGGGTCGCGGGCCGGTCCGCGGCCACGGCCAGGCCCGGGATCCAGAGCTCGTTGCCCAGGTGAGCCGGGTAGTCCAGGCCGAGCCACTCGACCTGCTCGCCGTCGAGCTCGGTGACCTGGAGGGCGCGGCGGTCCTCGACCTTCGGCAGCACTGGATCGTTCGGCAGCACTGGATCGTTCGGCAGGGCCGGATCCTTCGGCAGGGCCGGACCGACGGTGACCAGGACCACCTGGTCGGTCGGCCCGGCCGCCCCGAGGAGTTGCTCGGTGCCGGGCGCGGTCGCGGTCACCCGGACCACTCGGGTGAACTGCCCGGCGGAGGCCACCAGCAGCAGGGTGCCGACGGTCAGCGATTCGTGCCTGCGGTGCAGCGGAAGCCTGGCGCCCGCCGCGAGGGACAGATCCGTCCGCACTCCCCACTCCCAGCGGACGCCGCCCGGCATGCTGCTGTCCGCGACCGCTGCCGGCGGCTTGGTGTCGGGGGCGTCGTGGCCGTTGACGAGCAGCGTGCGGCTCGGCCGGTAGGCGGCGGCTCCGGTCACGGAGGCCGGCGCGGCCAGCCGCAGCCGCAGCCCGGCGGGTCCGGCGTCCAGGGCCGCGACGGTCGTGCGGACGACGGCGCCGGAGGGCCCGCTGCGCAGGCCGGGGTGGTGGGCACCGGTGCCGGGCAGCCGGTCGACCGCCGTGGCGGTGTCCTCGACGACGACGAGCATCGGGCTGCCGGGCCGTAGCCGCTCGGCCCAGAACGGGGCGGCCGCGGGGTGCACCAGGGCCCCGCCGGCGGCGCCGACCGGATCGATGGTCTGCGGCTTCCCGTACGCGGGGAGGGAGTTGAGTCGCCAGTCGGCCGCGCACTCCTCCAGGGTCTCGAAGGTCTGCGGCTGCTCGCCGGGGCCCGGCACGCTCTGCACGGGGAAGCCCACCGGCACGGTGAGCGCGGTGCCGGGTGCGAGGGTGAAGGCGAGGGTGGTGGTGGCCGAGACGCCCGGGCGGGGCCGGTAGCCGGTCAACTCGACCAGGCGGTGCGCACTCTCGTCGAGTACGGCGGTGCCGAGGAACCGCTCGTTGGCGTACCGCTCACCGTGGAAGGTGAGGACGTCGGCGAGGGCGGCCCACTGCTCCAGCAGCGCGACGGCGTGGTCGTCCGCGTCCCGGGTGGTGAGTGCGGCGAGCTCGGGGCGGCCGGCGATCCGTTCGAGCATGGTGCGGCGGAACGAGGTGAAGGTGCCGATCCTCGTGCGCAGGCTCGGCTGCCCGGGCGGGTTGTCGACCGGGAGCGGGGTGGCGGGCAGGCCGCCGGGACAGGTGCCAGGGGGTCTCAAGGCGTCCCTCCGTCGATTTCCAGGCGCAGTACGCCGCGCTCCGGCAGGCTGGGGTCGTCGTCGAGCCGGAGCAGCTCCCAGGGCGCCACGTCGAGGCGCCCGGCGGCGAGCTCTCCGTTGTCGGCGGCGCCGTGGCGGCGCAGGACCAGGGCCTTGACCGACTCCACCCCGGGCACCGCGGCCACCGCGGCGTACACCTCCCCGAGCAGCAACGGCCGGCCGAAGGTGACGTCCGGACGGGCGAGCAGGCCCGGCCGGCCGCCCGGCCGGTGCCGGGCGAGCAGCGCGTCGCGGGCGGCCCGACGCACCGCCGAGCGGCCGTGCCCGGGGGCGGCGCACACGTGCAGGGCCAGCTCGACCGGCACGAACCGGGGCGGCCGCACGTCCACGTCCTGCCCGGCGAGCCGGACGGATTCCAGCGCGGCCAGCACCTCGGCCCGCAGGGCGGGGGAGAGCTCCTGGCGGGTGCCGCCGGTGTCGACCAGGTCGCCGGGGTCGGTCGGCAGGACGGAGACCAGCCAGGTGTACCAGCTGCCGGTCCAGCGCAGCGCGGCCACCGCCGCGCGCACCGCGGGCAGCCGCAGCACGGCGTCGACGGCGTCGTGCTCGGTGACCGCGCGCCCCTGCCGGGCGCGGAAGGCGTCGGGGGCGAGACGGCGGGCACGTTCGACGCTCTCCGGCTCGGTACCGCCGGTGGCCGGGAGCGGGTTGCGGACCGTCAGCACCCGGTGGGTGTCGGCCGGGGTGAGGGCGATGTGCGCGAGTGCCTCGGCGCCGATGTTCCCGGCGGTGCCGTTGCCGATCCGGTAGCGGGCCAGGAAATGCTCGGCCCGGAGCGGCGCGCGCCCGAGCGGGGCCCGGCCGAACCGGACCAGGCCGTGGCCGGCGTCGTCCACCTCGACGACCAGGTCGAGGTCGTTGGGCCCGCTGTCGAGGAGGTCCGGTACGGGGGTGTACACCTCGTCGGGCCCCGAGCCGGGCCGGGCGGTCACGGTCAGCGCCGGCCCGGCATCCTCGGGGCCGCCGGACAGGACGAGACGTTCGGCGCCCGGTGCGCCGATCTGATGGGTCAGTGGGGCATGCGGCAGCCGCAGGCGCAGCGGAGGCGGTCCGCCGAGCGGCCCGGTGGCGGTGGGGCTCCAGCCCTCGGGGGTCACCTCGACGTCGTGGAAGGTGACGCCGTGGTCGGCGAGCACGGTGTTGCCCCGGGCGACCGAGACGTCCTGGAGGACGTCCCCGTCGGGCTGCACGGCGCGTACGCACACCGGCCGGTCGGGGGCCTCGGCGGCGTCCCATCGCACGGCGAGCAGGGGCAGCGGGGGCAGGGCGTCCGAGGCGCGCGCGGTCAGCTCCACCCCGCCCTCCGCGTCCCGGCCGAAGGCGGCCAGGTAGGCCGGGTCGGCTCCCGGCTGGACGTCGGTCAGCCGCACCACCCAGCGGGCCGCCGGGTCGGCGTCGGCCGGCCGTCCGGTGCGCGGCGAGCGGACCTGTTCGAGGACCAGCAGGTCACCGGCGTTCAGCGGGGGCATCGCGGCCGTGCCGGGGTCGGCCGGGTCCTGCGCCCACAGCCAGGCGGTGGTGGCGCCGGCCGGAAGCCAGTAGGCGTCCTCGCCCCAGTGGTGCAGGTGGAGCAGGTTGCCGCGTGGATCCGCGGTCAGGGTGTGGGTGGTCTCGAAGACCACGGATCCGTTGAGCGGGGGCACGGTCAGGGCCTCGGGGGTGAGCAGGCCGAGGGGGAGGGCGGGCGGCGGCGCGGTGCCCGAGCCGGGGAGCGCGCCGGGGATGCGGGTCAGCACCCGGGTGCCGGTCGGCACGGTCACCGCCGAACCGACGGCCAGGTGCACGGCGGTGACCGCGTTGCGCCCCTGGTGCAGCGCGTAGTCGACCAGCTTGACGTGCCGGCGCACCGACACCCGCAGGCGGGCGAGCCCGAGGTAGGCCTCCAGGAAGGCCGCGTCCTGGGCGTAGGAGAGCTGGTCGGCGTGGAAGGCGAGCAGTTCGAGCAGGGTGACCGCGAGGTCGGCCGGGTGCCGGTCGGAGAGCGAGGGGTGCCGCTGCGCGGAGAGGTCCAGCAGCATCCGGCGAAAGCTCGGGAAGTCCTTGGCGAGCGTGTCGAGCAGTGGCTCCGGCCCGTCCCGGCCCGCCGGCTCGCCCGGGGTACGGCAGTCCAGGTCGGACGGACAGGTCGCCGTGAACGAGAAGCCGATCCGGCGCAGCACCGGGTCCAGGTCCGGGACGGCCAGTTCGAGTTCGTACCCGCTGTGGTCACCCGCGCGGTCCGTCCGGACCACAAGGGTGCGCGGTCCGGTCACGGCGACGGTGCTCACCCGGATGCCCCGTACCCGCTCACCGCCCTTGACCAGCACGCGGTCCGGGTGGCTGACGAGCTGCCAGGGGTCGGCGCCGACGGGCAGGTCGCGCAGCACGCCGACGGTGAGCAGACGGTGGTCGGCGGCGTCCACCTCGACGTAGTCGACGCCGTTGCCCCGGGCCTCCTCGACGAGGAGTTCCGCGCGGCGCCGGGAGAGCGGGCTCGGGGGCAGGATCGCGTCGGTCATGCCGACACCACCACCCGGGTGACGCCGACCGCGTTGTCGGCGCGGCGGCGATAGGCGACGGTGACCACGAGGGCGCCGTCCTCGCGGGCCTCGGCGTCCACGCGGTCGACGGCGGCCACGTCGTCCACCCAGGTGTGCAGCTGCGCCCTGATCAGCGCCTCGGTGGCCGTCACCAGGACGTCCCCGAGCGGGGCGAAGACGAGGGCACGCAGGCCGCAGCCGAAGTCGGGCCGCATCACTCGCTCACCCGGCTCGGTGAGCAGGACGAGTTCGATCAGCTCGCGGACGTGGCGCTCCGGGTCGGCGTCGGCGGTGCGGCCGGTGCCGTCGGTGCGCAGCGGGAAGGAGAGCGGGCCGGTCATGACGGGTCCACCGCGATGGTGACGGTGCACGGCCTGCCGAGCCGGTCGACCACCTTCAGGCCGTCCGCAGCGTGGTCGTGCAGATGGCCGAGCACGGCCTGTGAGACCGCCACGAACAGCGCGCGCCGGGCGCGGGCGTCGGGGCCGTTGCCGTCCAGAGGGAACGGCGCGCTGCCGGTCTCGGTCTGCACGAGGTCGTGGAGTGCGCGCTCGATCGCGGCGGCGAGCGAGCCGGCGAACTCGGCCGGCGTGCCGGTGCCTCCCTTGGGGCCCAGGGCCCCGGCCCGGAATGCTGTCATCTGTGTTACTCCACCAGGTTCTTGACGCTGAGCAGGGCGGCCGGCGGCGGGGTCAGCGGCGGCAGCGGCGGCGCCGGGGTGACCGGAAGCACGCCCAGGGCGAGCTCGCCCGGGTGGACGTGGGAGTTGACCAGGGTGACCAGCTGGGTCAGGTAGCCGAACAGCTGGGTGCCCAGCACGGCCGGTTCGGCGGCCTGCCCGCCGTGGCTGATCACGGGGGCCTCCAGGGTCACCTGGGTGAGCGCCTTCAGCGTCACCTGCCCGGACTGTGCCTTGATCTCCAGCAGGTTCTGCCCGGTCAGGTCGCTGACGGTCAGGGTGTGGCCGTCGTCGTCCAGGGCTACCGTGAGGCCCGTCTCGCTGGTCAGCTCGCGCCGGGCCGGGCTCGGGAGCGGCGCGGTCGGCGCGCCGGGCGCCTCCAGCGGGCCCCACCAGCAGCCGGCCCAGATCGGGCGGGAGGGGTCGCCCGCCTCGAACTCGATCCAGGCGGCGGCTCCGACCGGCGGCACGGTGTAGAGGCCCGAGCGCTTCCCCGCGTACGGGGTGCACGGCAGGGCCCAGCCGGTCTCGACGTCGCCGAGCACCTCGGGCACCCTGGCCTTGAGCCGGCCGGACTTGAGCGGGTCGTCGACGTCGGTGACCTCCCCCCGGTATTTGCCGTAGTAGCGGTCGGTGCTCGCCCCGATCGCGAGCGACGCGTGGTCCAGCATGGCGTTCAACCTCCCAGTGCGCCGAGCAGTCCTTGGTCGCCCACCGCGTTGCGCGCCGCGGTGAACCGTTGGCTGTAGGCCCGCGGGGTGATCCGGTGCACGACCTTGCGGACCATCCAGGCGCCGCTGTACGCCGGCCCGGCGCCGGCCAGCCGGATCAGGTCGCCGGGGCGTAGCGGGCCGACCGAGGCGTCGACCGTCCCCTCGGCGACGACGGCCAGGGCCGCGCGGTCGACCAGGGCCTGGGCCGCCGTGCGCAGATCCCCGGCACCGGTCAGACCGGTGCCGGTCAGCCTGGTCCGTGGCGTGGGGCTGAGTCCGGCGAGCACGCTGGTCCGGCCGATCAGGCTGCTCACAGCCGTCACCTCGGCGCTCTGATGGCTGTGCCGC
This sequence comes from Kitasatospora sp. NPDC088346, assembly GCF_044740765.1. Classification (NCBI taxonomy): domain Bacteria; kingdom Bacillati; phylum Actinomycetota; class Actinomycetes; order Kitasatosporales; family Streptomycetaceae; genus Kitasatospora; species Kitasatospora sp. NPDC088346. The sequence goes on along the minus strand of NZ_JBIURH010000058.1, from coordinate 19,950 downwards.
AGGTCCATGGCGTCCGCGGTGGCCGTGGTGGGCCGCAGCATGTCGTGCCTGATCCGCAGGTCGGTGACCCCGCTGGCGTCGCCGGCCCGGACGGCGAGGGTGGCGACCGGCGGCCCGTCGGCCGAGACCTTGTGGAAGTGGCCGACCTCGATGCCGGTGTTGGCCTGCGGCAGGGTGTACACCTCGAAGCCGTTGCGGCGGGCGAGCCTGCGCAGGAAGCCGAGGTCGCTGCCGCGCTGGACGGTGGTGCCCTCGGGCTCGATCAGCACCGGACCGGTCGGCGTGACCTGGGGCACCAGCTTGTAGGCCGCGAAGATCTGGGTCGCGATCAGCGCGTCCGGTAGGTTGGGCCAGGCCCTGGTGCGGTCCTGGAGGTTCATCAGCCCGGTGGCGTCGAGCCCGCCGAACTCGACGGAGGAGCCGCCGGTGGTCTCGCCGTAGACCACCGAGCGGGTCGCCGCGTAGCCGGCGAAGAGGAAGACCGGCAGCGGCACGGCACCGAGCACGGCCCCGATCCGCACACTCTGCCCGGCGGCGAAGCGGTCGGGTTCGAGCAGCGGCCATTCGCCGCTCGGGGTCAGCCCCGTGCCCAGGCGCAGCCGGAACGTGCCGGCCGAGTCGAGGGTGGTCTCGACGACCAGCTCCTGGATCGCGTCCAGCACCTTGGCCGGGGCCGGGGCGTTGTCGACCAGCAGGACGAGGGTGACGGCGGTCATGACAGCACCTCCGCCGAGACGGGCTGCGGCAGCTCGATCCGCGTGCCGGGTGACGCCGGCAGAGCGGAGGGCGGGTCGGCCGCGGCGGCCGGGTTGGCGTCCGCGATCCGCCACCAGGCGCCCGGGTCGCCGTAGGCCCGGTACGCCAGCAGGTCGAGGCGGTCGTACGGGCGGACCGGACAGCTGACGGTCGGACCGGTGGCGGGCGGGACGCGCAGGGTGACCCAGGGGCGGGGGCGGCCCTGCTCGTCGACGTGGACCGCCGCCGGGACGTCCCGGTAGCGGCTGCCTGGGTCGAACATCGGGCCTCCCGGAAGGGGTGTGACGGACGGTCGGAGCGTGGTGGTCAGAAGGGCAGGACGGAGGGGATCTGCGCTGCGGACTGCGCGGTGTTCACCGCCGCGAACACCTCCCGGGCGATCGCGTGGACGTCCGCGAGCGCCCGGATGTGCACCGGCGCGGCTGCGAGCTCGTCCCGGCTCAGCGTGGTCAGCTGGAGTTCGGCATGGGCGGTGATGGGGTTCAGCCGGGCGTCGAAGGCCTGTTCGGTGATGGAGAGCCCGCCCACCTTGACCGGCAGGACCCGGCCGGCGCCCCACACCAGGACCGTCCACCGCAGGCCGGACGGTGTGATGGTGGCCAGCCCGGCGGTGGCGAGCGCCTGCGTCAACTTGACCAGCACGGTGGACGGATGGATCAGCTGCTCGATCGCGGAGATCACCGGCAGCAGGCCGCTGACCACCGTGATCGGATTGGCGGCCGGATGTTCCAGTCGGTCGGCCGCGTCCAGGGCGAGCGTCACCGTCAACGACTCGACCGGCGCGGTGGCCGGGGTGGCCGCCTCACCGGCGCCCGCCGCCGGCTTCGCCCCGGCGGCCTGCCCCAGGTCGAAGCGCCGGGCGAGGGTCTCCGGATTCAGCGGGAAGACGATCAGCTGGACGGGTACGGGCACGATCGGCCCGAAGACCAACAGCGCGCCCTTGGCGACCCTCGGCCGCCCCGGAAACTCGCTCATCCACAACCCCAATCCCGTGCGACTACAACCCCAGCCCGACGCGGACCCGGTCCGCGATCTGGCCGGCCAGCGCCATGACGTCGATCTTCGGGGTGATCCACTGGATGTCCTTCGCCTCCGGCAGCCGCAGGTCCTGGTCGGACTGGTAGTGGAAGGGCGCGATCAGCCCGAACTCCAGGCCGGTGGCGTACGAGTAGGACGCGAGCTGGTACGGCCAGCTCATCTCGCCGAGCAGCCTGGCCCTGGCGGTGATGTCCGCCGCGATCCCGAGGGTCAGCACCGGTTGCACCCTGATCACCGCCTTCGCGTCGAAGGTCAGCAGGTTCCGGGCGTACACCAGGGCCGCCTCCGCGTCGAGACCGCCCCTCAGCAGCACCCCGCCGGTCACCGTGATGCCGCCGGTGACACTGGCCACCCCCGCCGACAGGCCCGCCGCGGCTCGCACACCGAGTTCGAGACCCGCCTCCGCCGGCAGCACCAGCCGTGCCTTGGCACCGACCGCCAGGTCGGTGTCCGGCTCCAGAGGATTGAAGGCGGCGGAGATCACCAGGTCCTTGAGTTCACCCGGCCCGAAGCTGTACCTGAAGCCCGCCTTCGCACTGAGCTGAGCCACCAGGCCGAGCGAGACCGGCCCGAGCGGGACGGCGAAGAGCGGAATCTCCGGGAAGGGGATGTCGAAGATCTGGTAGTGGTTCTCCCCGGGCCGCAGGAAGCGGTACGGGGGGAACCGGAGCTCGCCCTCGACCCGTAGCCGGTGGTCGGGGGAGAGCACCACGCCCGCCCTCCCGACCAGGCCGGGCCGGATCTCCACCATCGCCTCGCCCTTCCCGGAGATCCGGCCCTCCCGGTCGAGCACGGCGGTGAGCTGCCCGGTGACCCGGCCGCGCTGGAGGCGGATCGTGCCCTCTCCGGTGAAGTGGCCCGCGCCGTAGGCGAGGTGCATCGAACCGTTCAGCCCGAGGACGGTGAAGGTGGTGTCACCCGAACCCGTCAGGTGCTCCCCGTCGTACGAGAGCCTGAGGTCGACCGGATTCAGGCCGGGGACGGTGACGCGACCATTCCCGGCGTACACCAGCTTCTCGCCCTGGCTGGCCACCGTGAGCTCCACCGGGGTGCCCAGCACCAGCAGTTCGACGCTCCCGGTGGCCCCCCAGCGGCTGCCGGCGAAGTCGATCGCCACCGCACCGCCGGTCACCAGCCCGGTCCGGGGTGTGGCCTTGAGGTCGAGGCGGCCGGTCAGCCCGGTGTGCGGGCGGTACACCACCTTGGCGCCGGCCTCGTCGAGACCGGGCACGGTGGCGCTCAGGGTGCCGGTCGCGAACAGCCCGGAGCCGTCCGCCCCGGCGTCCAGCGTGCCGGTGACGATACGGCCGAGCTCGAAGCCGAGGTGGCCGCCCGCCTTGAAATCCGGCCCGAGCGAGATCCCGAGCGAGGCCTCGGTGACCTTGAACGGAGGCAGCGAGAGCTCGTCCGGGCTCGGCTTCACCGAGGCGCGCAGCCCCTCACGGTCGAGGGTCACGTCGATCGGGACCCGGCTGAGCAGCGGAACGCTGGGAGTGATCACGCCCTTGCCGACCAGCCCCTGCTCGCCCAGCTCCAGGTCGAGATGGCCCGAACTCAGGTACGGGTAGGTGAACTCGATGCGCTTCGACCGGTTCGGGATCGTCAGCCGGCCGGTGGCGCCCGGATCGACCACGTGCAGGTCGAGGTCGCCGCTGCCCTTGACCGCCAGCGGCAACCGGGTGCCGGCCCGCGGGCTGTTGAACGTGGCGGCGACCGTGTCGCCGAGGTGGTTCGCCGAGCGCTGGAGGGAGCGCAGCACCATGCCCGGGATCAGCTCGCGCGCCGGGCCGTTGACCGCGTCTCCCTCGATCGGGTCCCGCTCCTTCGCCTTGGTCTCGGCCTGGACCTTCAGCTCGTGGCTGGCCGCGCCGGCCGAGAGCGGGTAGGCGACCCGGTCGGCGAACTTCTCCTCGTACGTCTTGAGCTCCGCCTGGTCCGGCCGGCTGCCGGCCTCCAGGTCGGCGAGCGCGGTGCGGTGCACCGCGACGGAGTTCTCCGCCGTGCCCCGGCGGGCGACGATCGCCGCGGGCCGCAGCGTCGGGTCGAGGGGCAGCGCGGGCAGGGCCTGCGCCGGGTACGAACCCGTCTGGGTGGCGCCGGAGAAGCGTAGGGTCAGGCTCTTGACGTCGACCTCCGGGTGCTGCTCGTCGAGCGCCTTCACGACCTGGCCCGCGGTCTTGTTGAGGTTGTTCCAGATCGTGCGCCCGCTCGCCTCGTTGTCCTTGCCGTCGTGCGGGGCGAGGTTGGCCGGCACGTTGGTGCCGCCGAGCTGGAGTTCGACGATGTGGTCGATCTGGGTCTTGTCCCTGCGAGAGCTGGGCCTGAACGAATCCGGCGTCTGCGGCGGCGCCCCGCCCGCCTCGTACCACCACTTCCCGGCCGGCTTCACGGGCCATTTCACCCGCTGAAGCCAGAGCTGCCGCAGCTCGTCACTCGGAGCGCGCTTCTGCCAGAGCTCCGCCTTGATCCGTTTGCCGCTGACATCGGTGACGGCCTGCAGAGCGCCGCCGCCCTCCTTGTTCATCGACGCCAGAGCCTGGTACTCCGGGAGCCAGGGGCCCTTCTCCCGTGGGAGGACGAAATCGCCCAGGCCGACCTTGACCACGCCCTCGTCCTCCGGCAGCTGCTCCACCGATTCGACCGTGCGTTGCTGTCCCGCGTACTCGACCGTGAAGGGCTTCCAGTCCGCCGCCGCCCGCCCGAGGAAGGGCTCGGCCGCCCGCTGCCAGGACCAGCCGGGCGGCAGCGGCCGGTGGGACAGCGCGGCGGCCAGGTCGGCCTGCCGCTCCAGGGCGACCGAGGCGGGCGGCAGGTGGGTACCCTCCCAGGCCAGGAGAGCGGGCGCGTGAGCAGTGCCACCGTGCTGGGCGACGTGCGCGAGCTCGTGCGCGATCAGCGTACGGCCGGAGGCGGTGAGCGGGTCGTAGGCGCCGTGCGAGAACACCACGTCGTTGCCGACGGCGTACGCCCTGGCGCCCAGCCCGCGGGCGGCGCTGTCCGCCTCCGGGCCGACGTGCACCCGGACCGGCGAGAAGTCGTGGCCGAAGTGCGCCGACAGCTGGTCGCGGGTGCCCGCCTCCAGCGGCTGCCCGGGCCCGGCCAGGCCGGCGGCGGCGGTCTTGGCGGTGGCCGGGGCGCTCACCGTCGCACCACCCGGGCCACGGCCGCGGCCAGCTCCCGACCCAGCCGCTCACCGTCGGGCGCCTGGGCGGACGCCTCGACGGCGTCGGGCCCGGGCGCGACCTCCTCGGTCACCGGGGTGCGTGGCGTCGCGGGGTCGCGCAGAAGGACGGCCAGATGCCGGCGGAAGGCCGCCAGCACGGCCGGCACGTCCGCCTCCTGAATGCCGCGCAGCACCAGCTGCTCGATCTCCACCTCGACGGGCCAGGTCATGACCACCCCCGCAACTCGTGGGGCGACAGCGGCCGTTCCAGCTTCTCGCACTCGATCTGCACGGCCTCGCGGACATGTGTCATCCGCACCGGCTCGCCCGCGTCGGCCGCCAGGAATGCTGCGTGCAGGGCAAGTTGGGAGATCGTGCCGCCCGCGACGGCGACCTGTGCCAGCCGCGCCGGGTCCAGTCCGTCGACCGGGACACCCGCCGGGAACGCCCGCTCCCAGAGCCGTGAGCGCTGCTCCGCTTCGGGGAAGGGGAAGTTGACCACGAAGCGCATCCGTCGCAGGAAGGCCGAGTCGAGCGCATCCTTGGTGTTGGTGGTCACGATGCAGATGCCGGCGAAGGTCTCCAACCGCTGGAGCAGGAAACTGACCTCCAGGTTGGCGTACCGGTCGCGGCTGTCGCGCACCGTCGTCCGCCGGCCGAACAGCGCGTCGCCCTCGTCGAAGAGCAGCACGGCGCCGGCCTCGGCGGCGTCGAAGAGGCGGGCGAGATTCTTCTCCGTCTCGCCGATGTACTTGCTGACCAGCTGGCTCAGGTCGGCACAGACCAGGTCTCGCCCGAGCTCCGCGGCGACGGCCTCGGCGGCCGTGGTCTTGCCCGTGCCGCTCGGCCCGCTGAACAGGGCCGTGACCGCCAGACCGCGGTGCCCCGGGCCGGGGTGGCCCCACTCGTCGTGCACCCGGCGGCGCTGGCGGACCTGCGCCAGCAGCGCGCGCAGCGCCCGCTCGGCGGGCTCGGCGAGCACCAGCGTGGCCATTCCGCGGGTGGGGCGGCGCAGCTCCGCGAGACCGTGCAGCGGCCGGTCCGCCATCGCGCGGCAGGCTGCGGCGATGTCGGGCGCCGTGATCGGGGAAGCACCGGGGGCGGCGCCCGGCGGACCCCCGGGGGCGGCGAAGAGCCGGACAGCGCGCTCGACACCCAGCACGATGGCGGCCGGGGTGAGCGGATGACGGTCCGCCAGTTCCGTCAGCTCGGCCATCCGGACCGGGTCGGCCGGCAGCCCCGAGTCCGCCAGGGCCTGGGCGAACAGTGCCCGCCGCTCGCCGGCGCCCGGTGCGGGCAGCCGGAGTACGGGCAGCGCGAGCGCCGCCGACGGCGGCTCGGCGAGAGCGAGCACCACCGGGACGCCGTACGAGCCGGCGTCCGACGCCAGCCGCAGCACGCCCGGCGCCATCGCGGCCGCGACGCCCGGCTCACCCGCGCCGTCCTCGGCGGAGCCCGGCAGGGCTCGCGCCTCGATCAGCAGCAGCCGGCCGCCGAGCGCGGCCTCGCGGGCGAGCATCCGCCCGTAGAGCTCGGCGGTGGGCGCCTCGGGCGGGACGTCCCGGGCGTCGGTCACCAGCGTGGTCAGCCCGAGCGAACGGGCGGCCTGCACCGCCGCCTGGCGCCGGGTCAGCAGGTCCTCGCCGACCAGCACGACGGGGCGCAGTGCGGCGTACGGCGCGGACCGGGCCGCGGACCGGGGAGCCGCGAAGGAGGCGAGCTGCCCGCAGACCTCCAGCTGGCCGGGTGTCAGCCGGCAGTGGTCTTCGGCCAGTCGGGCGCGCCCGCGCAGTCGCTCGTCGAGCGTCGCCGCCCCGACGAGAGCGTGCAGGACCCGCTCGTCCACCGCGAGTGGCAGCTGCGGAAGGCCTCCGTGGTGCGCTGCCGGCAGCTCGGTGGGCAGGTCGGTCAGCCGCCAGTGCCGCAGCGGCGAGTCGGGCAGCAGCGCGCTCCAGTGCGCGTCCGCAAGCGTGGACAGCGCCCTGGCGAAGGTCACCGCGCCGGTCGCGGACGGCAGGCCCAGCTCCGGTGCGGCTGAGGCCGTCAGGATGTCCCGCTCGAACCTCGTGAGGCCGAAGAGGCCGGCGATCCGGTCCAGCGCGACCGGCGCGCCGCTGGTGGCCGACACCTCCGCGGCCAGCAGCGCGGCGGCCTGCTCCGGCTGGTCGGCGTCGCCGGGCCGGCCGTCGAGGCGGGCGGCGACCGCAGCGGCGTACAGCACGAGATGCCGCTGGTTGTCGCGGGCCCACACGGCGGCCGGGTCGGCCGGGCCGGGAGCGGTGGCGCTTGCTCCGGAGGCCGTCCCGTCGTCCGTGCGGACGTCGGCTGCCGGCCTCACAACGTCACCTCCTGTGGCTGGAAGCGGCCCTGGGGGTCGAGCGGCGGCATGCTCCGGGCGCCGTCGACCTCCAGGGTGACCCGGTAGGTGCCGCGCGGCGCGTCGGTCAACGCGACGTCGAGGGATTCCCGCGGCGCCGCCGGCGGGAGCGGCACGTCGAGCGCCAGTGCCACGGTCGCGTCCGGGCTCACCCGGTCGAGCAGCAGCCGCACCCGTTGCGGCGCCGCGACCGACGGCAGCACGCCCGCGGTGAGCGTGCCGCGGTAGTCGCCCGGGCCCGGGTCGGGGGTCGCGCCGACCGAGGTCAGGGCCGGTACGACCGTGAACGGGACGGGTGCGCTGGCCAGGGCCGGGGCGGTGGTGGACAGCGCGGGAGCGACCGGCGCCGTCAGCCGCAGCACCTGCACCGCGTGGGCCCCCGGCCGGACGCCGGCCAGCGGGATCGTCAGCTGCCCGGCGTCCACCACCGTCGCGGTGGTGGGGACGCCGTCCACAAGCACCTTCAGCGTCTCGTCGGTGAGCGGGGCGAGGGCCGCGCCGAACAGCCGCAGGTCCGGCATCGAGGCGGCCGCCCGGACCGGCGCGCCCGGCCCCTCCGGACCGGCCGCCACGTCCAACCGGGGGCCGCTCAGCGGTCGGGCACCCAGACCGACCTGGCGGACGGGGAGCACCGTGCCGGGGATCTCGGGGGAATCGACGATCACCGGCCCGGCGGAGAGCGCCAGGGTGACCGTGAACGAACCCGGCTGGTACAGCGCCCAGAGCCGGCTGATCTCGTCGATGCTCAGCGCCTCAGGGGAGAGCCTGACCCGCTCGCGGGCCTGCGCGAGGTCGTTCCCGAGGACCTCCCGCTGAGTGGTGGTGGCGTGGTCGATCAGCTCGGGGGAGAGCTCCGGGACGGCGTGCAGGGCGGCGGCGGTCAGCGCGAGCAACCACTCGGACTGGAAGGGGGTGTCGCCCCGGAAGGTGAACAGGTAGTGCAGGTCGAGCGCGGTGCGCGGGGTGCTGCGCAGGGTGCCCCCGGCCGAGGCGCGGGTCGGCAGGTCGTCGCTCGACAGCGCGGCGTTGCGACTGACCCGGTAGAGGTGGACGCCGATCCTGGGGGCGTGGTGGTCGTCGTCCAGCGGCCCGGGCTTGACGAGCGGTCGCGGCGTGATGCCGGCGGCGTCGACCCGCGCTTGGAGCAGCGCGGCGAGAGCGGCGGTGACGGTCGGCACGGCGAGCGCGTTGCTCATCCGGACCACCCCCCGCCGTGCCCGCGGTGGGCGGCGAGCAGGTCCGGGTGGCCGGCGGCGGCCGGCGGTGCCTGCGTGGGTGCGGGTGAAGGCGGTGGCGCGGCCGCCCGGACGACCAGCTCCACCCGGCCGATCCGCACCACCACCGGGGCAGGTGCCGGGGCCGGCGGTACGAGGAGCCCGCGTCGGCGGGCCTGCCGGGCCGGGATGGCGGTGGGCGGCATGGCGGTGGCGGCGGTGAGCGGGGTGGGCGCGGCAGCTGGTGGGCCGGCCGGCCGGGGGCGCAGGAGCACCGGCGGCGGCAGCTCTGGCCGGACGCCGGCCGCCCGGTCGGCCGCCCGGTCGGCCGCCCGGCCGGCGGAGGCCGGTGCGGGGGCGGTCGCGGGCGCCGGATCGCCGGCGGACGCCGGCCGTGAGCGGGGGGCGAGCGTCTGCCGGGCGGCCGGCGCGTCGGCGTCGTCGGCGGCTGTGTGCGGGCCAGGGCGGGTGCCGGCGCGTTCGGGCAGTGCTACGTTCGGCCGCTTCGCGTGCGGCAGCGGCGCCTCGGCCCCGGCCGGCTGGAGCGCGGCGTCGTGGGCCGCTCGGTCGGGGGTCTGCCGGCGGGCGGGTCGCGCCGTCCGGGTGGGCGGCCCGACGCCGACGAGCGGCGGTGCGGCGTCGGCGACCTGCTGTGGAGCCTGCCGGGTCGGGCGCGCCGGGGCACTGTCCTCATCCGACCGGTCGTCGTCGCGCCACGGCTGTTCGCCGGACGGGTCCATCGGGTGTGCTGTCGCCTGGGCCTGTGTCCGGGAGGCGGCTGCGGCGCGCGCCGCGAACCACGCCAGGTGGGACTGCGGCGGGCGGCGGGCCACCGGCACGCCGGACTCCGCCGGGAGGCGGTCCGGGCCGTGCTCCCCGGCGTGTTCCTCGCCGCGGGACGGGCGGATGCCGACGGTGGCCCGAACCGCGAGGCGGTGCAGGTGTCCCCCCGGGGCGGCCGTGGCCCGGGTCGGGGGCGTCGCGGAGGCCGTCACAGCTCACCGTCCCAACGTTCGCCGTCCGCGACCAGGTTGAGATAGCCGGCACGCCGGGGCGTGGGCAACGCCAGTACCTCCGGCTCGCTCCAGCCGTACGCCAGTGCCAGGGCGTGGACGTCGGCCATCAGCCGCCGGTCCGGGGACAGCCGGGCGGCCAACTCGGCCGCCGGGTCCAGCAGGGCCGGCACGGGTGTCTTGCAGGCGGCGCAGGTGAGCAGCAGCTCGATGTCGGCGAGCGGGTCGGCGAGCGCCATCTCGGTTTCGACGGCCGCGATGGCGGAGTCGTCCAGGGTGTGCCAGGCCGCCACGCAGCGGTCCAGCAGCAACCGCCGGGCCTGGTCGGGGACGTCGGACGCGGCGCGCCCACCGCTCGCCTCCCACGGGCCGGTCTCGGCCGGGACCAACTCCGCGACCGCCTCCAGATCCTCGCCGGTGGGCAGGCGGAAGCCGACCGTGGCCGCGTCCCGGGGCGGCCCGGCCACGGGCGCCCCACCAGGGGGAGCCCCGGCCGCGCGGAGCAGCAGCATCTCCAGGTCGACGGCGGCGTCCAGCCGCTCGCCGCAGGACGGACAGTCGAGGACCCACTCGACGCGCGAGCCGTAGGTCGCGGCCACCAGTGCGAGCAGCAGCGCGTTGCGGTCGCCGACACTGAGCGCCCGCAGCTCGGCGACGTCCGGGCGCGCGCCGCCGAGTTCCTCGACGGTGGCGGCCAGTACCCGGGTGACCCAACGCTCGTCACCCGGTCCGTGTCCGCCCCCGAGGGCGGCCTCGTCGGCGCCGGTGAGCATGCGCACGGTGGCCGTCGTCGCGGGACGCGTCGCCAGGCCGTGACGCAACGGCACCCGAAGGCCCGGGGTGATGTCGATGCTGGAGATCATGGAGAGAACGAGACCTCCTTGGGCTCCACCACGGCCGGGTCCCGCTCCCAGCCCTCGTTCTCCAGCTTGAGGTGGGCGAGCGCCACCGCGTTGGCGTTGGAGTCGAGGTCGGGCAGGGACTGGTACTCGCTGACCCAGCACCGGAAGACGTTGTAGGCGATGACGAGTTGGCCGGCCTCGTTGTAGAGCTCGATCACGATGTCCTTGCGGAAGTCCGCCAGGCTGACCTCGGCGCCGAGTGCGGCGCCGTGCTGCCAGACCTTGGTGGCCCAGGCCTCGAACTCGAGGTCGTGGGTGACTCCTCGTTCGAGCGTGATCGCCTCGTACTTGGTCCGGCCCGGCGAGCGCCGCGAGCTGGACGGGTCGCCGCCCTCGCGGAACTCCACCACCTCGGTGGTCCGCTTGAGGCTGCTGACCTTGCTGACGCCCGCGACGTAGCGGCCGTCCCACTTCACCCGGAACTTGAAGTTCTTGTACGGGTCGAACCGGTTGGTGTTGACAGCGAACTGGGCCATGGATGGACTCCCCTCAACTCTGCGTCTGGCCGGCGAGCTGCTGGATCCGCAGGACGACGAACTCGGCGGGCCGCAGGGGCGCGAAGCCCACCAGTACGTTCACCACACCCAGCCCCTGGTCCGTCTGCGTCGTGGTGGTGGCGTCGCATCGCACGACGTAGGCCTCCTTGGGGGTGCGCCCCGCGAACGCCCCCTGCCGGAAGAGACCGTGCATGAACGAGCCGATGTTCAGCCGGATCTGCGACCACAGCGGTTCGTCGTTGGGCTCGAAGACGGCCCACTTCAGGCCGATCAGCAGGCTCGACTCCAGATAGTTGGCCAGTCGCCGGACCGGGACGTACTTGTAGTCCGTCGGCGAGGCGTCACCGCCCATCAGCGTTCGCGCCCCCCAGGCCACCTGTCCGTAAGCCGGGAAGGTGCGCAGGCAGTTGACCGCGATCGGATTCAGCAGGCCGGTCTCGGGGTCGGTGAGGTCGTAGCCGAGCTGTTGCACGCCGAACAGCTTGGCCTCCGTACCGGCCGGAGCCTTCCAGACGCCGCGGGCCGCGTCGATCCGGGCCATCAGGCCGGCGATCGTGCCGCACGGGCCGACCGAGCGCGGCTGGTAGTTCCTGGTCGGGTCGGCGATGCTCAGCCGGGGGTAGTAGAGGGCACTGAACTCGTCGCGTACGTTGCTGTGGCTCTGGAGCCAGGTGCGCAGCTCGGTCGGGCTGTTGTGGGTGTCCGGCGGGTCGAGCAGCAGCAGAGCACGCTTGCGGCGGCAGTAGGCGATCGCGTTGCCCACGACATTGGCGAAGGCGGCGTCGACCGTGGCGGGGGTGGCGAACTGGTCGGCGTCGCCGGCTCGCTGGTTTCCGATGCTGGGCAGGCAGAGCAGCGTGAAGTCGGTGTTCTCCAGGGCGAACATGCCTGTGCCGGTGCCGAGTTCGCTGCCCACGAGTTCGGCCGCGCCCGGATGGGCGCCGTCGCCGCCGCCCACGAGGGGGGCGGACCCGTCCGGGGGAGCGACGCCGTGGAGTTTCAGGTCGGCCGCGGTGGTGTCCGACCCGGTGTTGTTGATGGTGAACCTGGCCGGGTTGGCGACGCCGGGCACGATCTGGAGCCGACCCTTGGTGGCGTCTGCCGGGTCGGGCAGCAGCCGGACGACCGCCTGGGCCCAGATCGGGTCGGCGCCGTTCGCCGTCCGGATCGCCGACTGCAGGGCCGCGGCGGCCTGCTCCAGGGAACCGAGATCGCCGGGCAGGGTGACGGTCGCCGAAGCCGCCGGGCTCGTGTTGACGGCCACCACCACCTGCCGGTCGCCCGGCTGGGCGGGCGGCAGGGTGAACGCAGTGGAGGAGACCAGGCCGCTCGGGTACGGGGTCTTGAAGGTCGTGCTCCCGTTGACCGGTTGGACGGTGACCAGTTCGGAGGCCGCGTTGACGACCGTGGAGAGGTAGTTGGGGTCGGCGGCCGCGGCGGGCTTGCTGATGAGGCCGCGGTATTCCTCCTGCCGCAGCACCACCTCCCGGCCGCCGTCGCTGCCGACCAGGCTGACCACCAGGTCGAACCGGTCGGCGTCGGCCGTGCCGAACACCTGCGCTCGCAGCTGGTTGCCCCATGCTCCCTCGTCCCGGGCCACGACCGCGAACGCCGAGTCCCGCACGTTCGCATGTGCCTTGCCGAGGGCGGTCGCACCGCTCCCGGGGGCGGCGACCCTCACCACCCAGGCCCGCGCACCACCGTTCAGGAAGTACTGCTGAAGTGCGAACGAGGTGTCGCTCCCGGCGTGCAGGCCGCCGAACTTCCGCTCCACATCGGCGAACGAGAGGACCTCCTCCCGGCTGTTCATCGGGCCGCGCGGAAACCAGCCGATGAACGCCGCGATCGCGGTGGGCACGCCAGCGACCGGATGCACTCCACTGGGCACCTCCTCGACGTACACGCCCGGAAACGTGGGTGCGACGGGCATGAGCGCTCCTCTCCTCGGGGGGGATCACCGGAAGTCTCCCGACGGCCCGTCACCGCATCGTCTGCCGCAGCGTCACACTCGCCTCGCATGAGCGGAGTTCACTCGGACGAGGGGTGGCCGCGGCCGCCGAGCCTCAGGACGGGGCCTGCCCGGTCGGCGGCCGGCGCCGCAGAACGCCGCCTCCACCCCCGGCGCGGACCGTCAGCCCGGAACTGCTGCGGCTGAGGGACCCGACTGCCGGCAGGAAGCCGACGAAGCCGCTCGGGAGAAGGGACTCCGGACCGCTCGCGCCGCCAACCCCGAACGCCCGCCCCGCTGGACCTGCAACGCCCCCTCGGCGGCGCCCGGACACCCGATCGAACTCCGCGAGGAAGCTCCCATCGACGCCCTGGAGTGCACTCCCTGCGACAGCCGCCGCCACATGTCCGGCCGCGACCCGACCATCCTCGTCCAACCCACCCCCGACAGCTGGCACAGGCCGCGCGACACGGTACGCACCGGGACCTGACCCACGGCGACCGCCCGGCCGTCAGGTGACGGGCGCCTTGGCCAGGCCCTGGCGGGTACGGCGCAGCAGTTCGAGGACCAGCCCTTCGCCGTCGCCCGCCGGGCCCAGGCCGAGCCGGTTGAGGTGCATGTGGACGTAGCTGCGGCACAGCGCGCCGTGGCTGCGCCGGAGCCTGCCGTCCTGTCGCAGTGTGGCGAGCAGGGCGGCCGCAGGGGCGAGGGCGGTGCGGCGCTGGCCCAGCAGCAGGCGCAGGACCTCCGTGTCGGGCCGGTCCGGACCGGCGAGGGCCAGGCGCAGGTCGTTGCCGCGGCGGCGGTACTCGTCACCGCCCTCGCGGGTGGTCTCGGCGGCGCCGCGCAGGAACGCCAGCCGATCCGGCTCGGACAGGCCCAGGGTGTCGAGCAGGTCGTCGACGCTGCTCACCGCCAACGCCGTGCGGTCGAGCGGGATCTCCCCCTCCTCGCCCGCCTGGAGCAGCCAGGCGACCGAGGTGCTGTCCGCGCCGAAGACCTCCTCGGCCACCCGTACCCCGTCGCTGCCGCCGTAGCGTTCGACCTCCCGCTCGTAGGTGTCGAAGGCGAGCCTGGTGGCGGCCCCGGTCGCCAGCAGGTCCTCCGCCCAGCGGCAGGTCTGGTCCATCAGCGGGCCGAGCAGGGCGGACCGCTCGCCGTGGAAGCGGATCCGCAGGTGGCTGTCCGTGTCCGAGTAGCGGATGAAGAACCAGTTGTCGGCCAGTCCGGCGGCGGTGGCGAACTCGGCGAAGGTGCGCAGCGGTCCCGCGATCAGCTCGTCCTGCTGCCAGGGGCTGCCGTAGAGCTTGAGGTACAGCCAGTCACTTCCAGGCGGCCGGAACCGGGTGCCCGACGCCACGGTGTCGGTGGCCGACGCCACCGCGTCGGCCGCGTGCGCGTGACCGGCCGGGTGCCCGTCGAGCCCTGCCGGCTCCACGGCCGCGGCCCGCGCGCGCACCAGCGGAACGACGAGCTCGCAGACGTGGCGGCCGTCCGGCCCGGGCAGCCAGGCGTCCTGCGGCTGCGGCAGCGCCTCCTGGAGCTGCAAGGCCTGCGTGCCGCGCAGGGCCCGCAGTTCCTCGCGCGCCACCTCGACCTGGTCGGGGTCGGCGAGGTCGAGCAGCAGGCGGTTGTCGCCGACGCACAGGTAGACCAGGTGCGGGACGGCCCACCTCTGCCGCCAGGCCGACAGCGCGGCCGCGAACTCCTCGCCCGCGCCGGTGGGCAGGTCGTCCGCGTCGAGCCGCCACTGCGCGAGGGCGAGCACGGTGCGGCCGTACTGGACCCGGGGCAGGAACGGGAAGCCGTTCGCCGGGCCCCAGGAGAACAGCGAGGGCTGGCAGCGCCCGTCGGCGGCGGCGTCCAGCAGGAAGCGGACCGGGGCGGGTGCGCTCATGCTGTTGAGCATGTGGCCCTGCACCCCGGTGATCCGGGCGTCGGCAGCGGGCCACTCGACGCTGAACCGGCCCTCGTGCAGGCCCACGACCAGCTCGCGCAGCGGGATGGCGTCCCGGTGCGGCACCCCGGGCCCGGTGCCGAGCACGATCTCGTGGGTCCGGACCGCCGGCCGGATCGCGACGTTGGCGGAGCGCGCCCGCTGCGGCAGGTAGACGACCTCGGCGAACAGCGTGTCGGGGCTGGCCTCCTGCTCGGCGCGGGCGATCTCGTCGAGGGCGGTACGGGCGTCCGGGCCGAGCAGGTCGGCGAACCTGCCGAGGTGACGGCCGGCGGCCGGGGCGCCGAGGTTGGGGCCGACGACCAGCCGGAACTCACCGGCGTCCAGGGCGGCGGGCGACGCGGCGGTGAGGAACAGCGCGAGCTCCAGCGAGAGCGGGCAGGCGGCCGGATCGGGCCGGGACACGGTGAGTGCCTCGATCTGCTCGTCGGTCAGGTCGACGCTCTGGCGGTGCTCCCGGTTGGCGGCGAGGGCGAGGTCCAGCAGCAGCCGGTTGCGCTGCGGCGGCTGCGGGGTCGAGCGCTGGTGGGCCGACGAGTCGGTGGGGGGTCCGAGCCCCACGTCCGGGTCCAGCAGGTCCAACAAGGGAACCCGGCGCTCCGCCCCGTAACGGCTCACGAACGCCCGCCGGTAGGACTGCAGGCGGGGCGGGCCGGCCGGGAGGGGACTCAGCCGGAGCAGCAGCTCGGCGGCGCGGGCCGCCTCCGCCGCCACCTCGGCGTGCAGGCCCCGGCCGGCCAGGGGAAGGGCCAGGTCGGTCTGGAGGACGGCGTCTCCGGGCGCCGCCGGGTGCAAACCGTCGGCGCGTTCCAGCAGGTCAGCCCAGGGGCGGACCCGTGCGTCGAGCGGGAGGACGTCCCACCGGGCGAGGTCGCGGGACAGGTGGTCGAGCCCGGCGGCCAGCTCCCGCGCACCGGGGACGGCGGCCAGCCGCTCGCGGACGTGGGTGGCGGGGTCGCCGTTGGTGAGCGGCGGTCGGAGATCGGTCTGGAGGAAGCCCTGGGCCCGCAGCCGTTCGACCAGCCCGGCCGCCTTGTCGGGGGTCGCGCCCGCCAGCCCGGCGAGCCCGGCGAGCCCGGCCGCCAGGTCGTCCGCCGCGACCGGGTGTCGCGCCGTCTCCAGCACCTGCCGTACGGCCGGGGTCAGCCGGACCGAGACGGTGTCCGCCGCGCCGTCGGCTCCGGCGTCGCGGAGCAGGGCGTGCTCGCCGCGCAGGACGACCGCCGCGTTGGTGACCAGCCGCAATCCGGCGCGGATCTCCGGCTCCTCCTCCAGGCGGTGGATGAGCCCGAGCAGCCAGGCCATGTCCGGCCGGGTTCGGGTGCGCGGCGGGTAGGGCCCGAGCGCCAGATCGGTGTGGTCGCTCCAGCGGGCCAGGCCGACGCCGGCGAAGACACCGAAGGGCGTCGGCCTGGTGCACATGCGGATCAGGTAGCGCGTCAGCTTGCGGCGCACCCGCCGAGCTTCCGGGTCGTTGGGGCGGGTGCGGTACAGGGCTGCGGCGAGGTCACGGCTGGCCACCTCGACGGCGAGGCGGACCTGCGGCGCGTCGGGCATCAGGGTGTCGCCGCCGGTGGCCGCGCCGGCGGTGGCCAGCGCGTCCACCGGGAGCAGCGGTGCCCGCACCACCGTCCAGCCCAGAGGCCGGTAGATCGGCTGCGCGCGGCGGCGGTGCTCAGGGCCGTTGACCGTCATGACAGCAGGAAGAACCGATCCCAGGTGGGCTCGGTGTCGGTTGCGGCGGCCAGCAGGACCATGACGACGCCGGGGGCTCCGTCGAGCAGGCCGGGCGAGTCCACCCGGTTGCCAGCCGGTTCCACCGCGGCGTACCCGAGCGGACGGTCGGGATCGAAGTGATCGAGCAGCTGGTCGACCAACTGCTCGGCCCCGGCGGCGAACTGTGGCAGGCCGGTGTCGTGGGCGAAGCGCAGTACCACCTGGAGCAGTCCGGCGACGCCGTGGCAGAACGTGGGCGAGGCGAGCTGGCGGGCGGCGTCGGGCCGCTGCAGCACGCGGGTGACGGCCTCGACGGCGAGGTCGCGCAGCTGTTCGTCGTCCAAAGCCTCGCCGGCGTGCCAGAGCGCCCGCGCGATCCCGGGGCTGCCGTAGCACCAGGAGCTGCGCGCCGGGCCGGGGTCCGGCGGCGGGGGCCGTCCGGGCGCCGCCGGCAGCGGGATGGCCGACGGCCAGTTGACGCCCCACGCGTCGTCGAGGCGGTGCGCGGTCAGCCAGTCGGCCAGGTGGCGGACCGCCGCCGCCTGGCCGGGGGCCTCACGGCCGGCCCGCAGGGCGAGGGCGAGGATCGCCAGCGGCCCGGGAATCCCGTGCGCCAGCCCGCAGTTGAGGTTGCCGTACGGGTAGATGGGCCGCGTCGCGGGGTCACCCAGCTGGTCCTCCGGCGTGGCCCAGCGCGGCGTCGCGCCGTTCGGCTCGGCCAGGTGGACCAGTGCGCCGAGCAGGTCGGCGAGCGAACCGTGCTGATCGCGCGGCAACAGGCCGGCGGCCAGTCCGCTCGCCCCGGAGACCAGGTCGAAGTCGCCCACCGGCCGACCGTGGCGGCCCTCGGCGAGCCGCGCGGCCATGAGCCTTGCACGGGGCACCAGTTCGTCGTCGAGGGCGCCGAGCGCACGGCGGTAGCGCGTGCCGTCGCGACTGAGCGCGGCGACGGCGAACGCCGTGCCACCGAGTCCGCTGTAGAGTCCGGAGCCGATCCGCGCGGCATTCTGCCCGATGCCGTCGAGCCCGATGCCTTCGAGCCCGGTGACGAGGAAGTGGTGGCCGATCTCGTCCCACCCCTGTCCGGGCCGACACCGGTCGAGGTACGCGCAGAGCAGCGCGATTCCGGCGTCTCCCCTGGCCACCCCGGGGGAGAGCCAGTCGATCGTCCGGGGGAGGCGGGTCTGATGGGCGGCACCGGCCAGCGCCTCGCAGATGCGGGCGCGATCCACGCAGCGCTCGGCGGCGGCATAGGCGGCGGCCAGCGCGGCCGCCCGCCGGTCGCCGTCGAGCACGCTGCGCCACGGGCGCGGCTCCGGGTCGCGCCCGTCGGCCGTCGGCGACTCGAAACGGCTTGTCGCACCGAAAGCGCTTGTCGCGTGGGCGAGTTCGCGTCGCGTCATGTGGTCTCCCTCGGAGCAGCGGAGCAGCCACGAACGGCAAGGCGGCCGGCACGGTGACACGCCGGGCGGGCGACCGTCAGCCGCAGGCCACGCCGGTCAGAATTTCACAGCACACGGTGCACCCGGTATCCCCGCAGGTATTGCAGGTGAAGCAGGTCTCGCATGTGGCAGCGCACGTGGGAGCGCAGGTGAACTGGCAGGTGTCGTCACAGGTGCCGTTGCAGGACTGCGGACAGGTCTGGTCGCAGGTCCCTTCGCACGAGACGCAGGTGTCCTCGCACGAGGCGCAGGAGACGAACTCGATCGTCTGCTGGCCACAGGGGGCGCCGCACGTGCAGCCCTCCTGCGGAGCGAAGCGGCCGGCCGCGCGACGCGCCAGGGCGGCTGGTGACCCTCGTGGTGTCAGCCCTCGGCCGCGCTGCGGGCCCCTCGGGCCCGTCCGGCTCACCCGGCGGACGTCGAGGTCGAAGTCGTCCGACGGGCGGACCGGGGCGCTGTGGGTGTAGCTGACATGGGCTCCTTCCTTCAGCGTGACCTCGGTTGCCTCCGCTCCGACGAAGGGAGGCCGGTCCGGCGGAATACCGGCGCTGTCGATGACGTCGTCGGTGGCGAACTCGACGTAGTAGTCGAGGTTCTTCGTCAGGTACAGCCGCCGGTGTCCTTCGCGGTCGCTGTCGCCGAGGAAGCCTTTGAGGGTGATTCCTCGGACGGGCGCGTGCGCCGGATCCGGGCGGAATCTGTCGACCAGCGGATCCTGCGGACCGTGGATGTCCTTGGTCCGGTCCGGTTTGTCGCCTGGGCTGTTGTCGGATCCGCCGCTGTTCGGTGGGGTGGTCATCGTGGACCTCCCTCGATGGAAGCGGTGCCTTCTCATGCTTTCACCTGGGCCGCAACCTGACAACTCGACGGGTTTCCGTGACACAGGGTGACCTCCGGCCGAGCGGCGGGCAGATACGTGATGTCACCGACGTACGTCCGGTTCGGCTCGTCGGCGGTGAAGTCGCGGCCGACCAGGTCGTACGCCTTTGGGGCGGCCGGGGCCGCGATGGTGGTGCGCTGCTTGCGGCGCAACCGCGGCTCGGCGATCCCCGCGGCGTCCATCAGACGGGCGACCTTCTCGTGGTTCACGACATCGCCCTGGTCGCGGAGCCCGGCGGTGACGCGCGGGACATCGTGGGTGTCGTCGGAGGGCGCGTGGACCGTACGTATCCGGGCGGTGGCCTCGGCGTCGGCGGCCTGCCTGGCAGCGCGGTCGGGGGCGGGGCGGAGCTGGCGGGAGAAGCTGGACCGGGCGATTCCCAGGACCTGGCACAACCGCTCGACGCCATAGGGGCGTTGCTGGTCGGCAACGAACTCGCAGCGGTGCACCGGCACGCCTCCCCTGCGAAAGACGGGGCGGCCTTGCGCAGGATGTCGCGCTCCTCCTCCAGCTCGCGGATCCTCTTGCGTGCGCCGGCGAGCTCGGCCTGGAGTGCATCGGCAGCCGGGGCGGGGGCGCTTGGTGGTTCGGATGCCGATGCGTTCGCGGGTCTCGGCGTCGATGAGGACGGTCGCGTAGTTGCGATCTCGACACCACAGGTTGGGACGGGCGACAGGACCTCCCGGCGTCCGCACGCGGACCCGGATCAGCCCTTCCTCGTCGGACACACCGTCCACAACCAGCGGCGAAATCCCCGAAAACACCGTGTTCACAGGCTCGTTGGCGTCCAGCACGACACATCGTCATGCACTGGTGCTCTCCGGCACCACCGGATCAGCCACAGAGCCGGTCGCCGCACAGACCCTCGCACAGCGCCCCGCCCTCGGCTGCTGAATGCCTGGCGATGTCGGGGACTCCCCGTGACCTCCTCAAGCCTGATCGGCACAGGCTTTGAAGTTCCCCCTTGGAACTGGACAGCGGGTGCTTACGCTGCGGGGGTGAAGTCGTGCTGCAGTCTGGCTCGGGTTTCGAGTGGGGTGAGGTACC
>NZ_JBIURH010000057.1:0-41647 GCF_044740765.1 Kitasatospora sp. NPDC088346 | reverse complement strand
ACGCCGCCGCGAACACCGGATACCCGGCATACAACTCCGCACCCATACCCGCCCGCTGGCTCCCCTGCCCCGTGAACAGGAACGCCGTCCGGCCGAGGGTGGCGGTGCCGCGCAGCAGGCCGGGGGCGTCCCTCTCCTCGGCGAGGGAGCGCAGGGCGGCCAGGCGCTCCTGCGGGTCGTCGCCGGTGATCACGGCCCGGTGCTCGTGCGCGGTGCGGGTGGTGGCCAGCGCGTGGCCGAGGTCGAGCGGGTCGGGTCCGGGCTGCTCGCCGAGCAGGGCGGCGAGCCGCCCCGCCTGGCCGCGCAGGGCCTCGGTGCCGCGCGCGGAGAGCGGCCAGAGCACGGCGGGGGGCGCGGCCTGTGCGGTGGTGGGCGCCGGGGCGGGGTCCTCCGCCGGGGCCTGCTCGATGATGGTGTGGGCGTTGGTGCCGCTCACACCGAACGAGGAGACGGCGGCGCGGCGCGGGCGTCCGGTCTCCGGCCACGGGCGGGCCTCGGTGAGCAGTTCGACGGCGCCCGCCGACCAGTCCACGTTCGGCGAGGGCTCGTCGACGTGCAGGGTCTGCGGGAGCACGCCGTGCTGCATGGCGAGCACCATCTTGATGACGCCGGCGACGCCGGCGGCGGCCTGGGTGTGGCCGAGGTTGGACTTGACCGAGCCGAGCCACAGCGGCTCGTCACCGGTACGGTCCCGGCCGTAGGTGGCGAGCAGCGCCTGTGCCTCGATCGGGTCGCCCAGCGCGGTGCCGGTGCCGTGCGCCTCCACCGCGTCGACCTCCCCGGCTGCCAGGCCCGCACTCGCCAGCGCCTGCCTGATCACCCGCTGCTGGGACGGTCCGTTGGGCGCGGTGAGACCGTTGGACGCACCGTCCTGGTTGACCGCCGAGCCGCGGACGACCGCCAGCACCGGGTGCCCGTTGCGGCGCGCGTCCGCGAGCCGCTCCACGAGCAGCAGACCGACGCCCTCGCCCCAGCCGGTGCCGTCGGCGCCGGCCGCGAAGGCCTTGCAGCGGCCGTCGGCGGCCAGGCCGCGCTGGCGGCTGAAGTCGATGAAGTTGCCGGGGGTGGACATCACGGTGACGCCACCGGCCAGGGCGAGTTCGCACTCGCCCGCGCGCAGCGCCTGGATCGCCCAGTGCAGGGCGACCAGGGAGGAGGAGCAGGCGGTGTCGACGGTCACGGCCGGGCCCTCAAGGCCTAGCGTGTAGGCGATCCGGCCGGAGAGCACGCTGGCCGCGTTGCCGGTGCCGAGGAAGCCCTCGGAGCCGTCCGGCGCGCTGAGGATGAGCGGCAGGTAGTCCTGGCCGTTGGTGCCCGCGAAGACGCCGGTCCGGCTGCCGCGCAGGGTGGCCGGGTCGATGCCCGCGCGCTCGAAGGCCTCCCAGGCGGTCTCCAGCAGCAGGCGCTGCTGCGGGTCCATCGCCAGTGCCTCGCGCGGGCTGATGCCGAAGAAGCCGGGGTCGAAGGCGCCCGCGTCGGGCAGGAAGCCGCCCTCGCGGACGTAGCTGGTGTCGGGGTGGTCGGGGTCGGGGTGGTAGACCGCGTCGAGGTCCCAGCCGCGGTCGGACGGGAACGGGACGAGGGCGTCGGTGCCGTCGGCGAGCAGCCGCCACAGCGCCTCGGGGGAGTCCACCCCGCCGGCGAACCGGCAGCTCATGCCGACGATCGCGATCGGCTCGTCGTCCGCGGCGGCACGGTGCGCGGCGGACACCACTGCGGCGGATCCGGAGGCGGACTCGACGGCGGCGCCGAGCAGTTCCGTGCCGAGGAGTTCGGCGAGCGCGGTGGCGTTGGGGTGGTCGAAGATCAGGGTGGCGGGCAGGCGCAGGCCGGTCAGCGCGGCGAGGACGTTGCGCAGCTCGACGGCGGTCAGCGAGTCGAAGCCCAGCTCGCGGAAGGCACGGGCGGGTTCGACGTCCTGTGGCCCGCTGTGGCCGAGTACGGCGGCGACCTGGGTACGTACGAAGTCCAGGGCCAGACGCGGGCGTTCGCTCTCGGCGGCGGCGGCCAGCCGCTCGGGGAAGGACGAGCCGTCGCCCTGCTGGCCGTGCTCGGCGTCGGCGGCCGCCATGGCCCGCCGCGCCTCCGGGAGTTCCTCGAACAGGGCACTCGGGCGCAGCGCGGTGAACTGGGGGGCGAAGCGGTCCCACAGCACGTCGACCACGAGGGAGAAGGTCTCGTCGAGGTCGAGGGCGTGCTGCATCGCGGCGATCGCGGTGGCCGGGTCGAGGGCCGGGACGCCACCGCGTCGCAGCCGCTCCTTGACGACGTCGTCCACGGCCATGCCGCCCTCGGCCCAGGCGCCCCACGCCATCGCGGTCGCGGGCAGGCCCTCGGCGCGGCGCTGCTCGGCGAGCGCGTCCAGGTGGGCGTTGGCGGCTGCGTAGTTGGCCTGGCCGGGGCCACCGAAGGTGCCGGCGAAGGAGGAGAACAGCACGAACGCGGTCAGGTCGAGGTGCCGGGTGAGTTCGTGCAGGTTGACGGCGGCGTCGACCTTGGGCCGCAGGACTCCGGCGAGACGCTGCGGGGTGAGCGCGTCCAGCACGCCGTCGTCCAGCACACCGGCGGCGTGGACCACGGTGCCGAGCGGGTACTCGGCGGGGATCGTGGCGAGCAGGTCGGCGAGCGCGGTCCGGTCGGAGACGTCGCAGGCGGCGACGGTCACCCGGGCGCCCAGCGCGGTGAGCTCGGCCTCCAGCTCGGCGACGCCCGTGGCGTTTCGGCCGCGGCGGCTGGTCAGCAGCAGGTGCTCGGCGCCGGCGCCGGCCAGCCAGCGGGCCACGTGGGCGCCGAGGGCTCCGGTGCCGCCGGTCACCAGCGCGGTGCCGCGCGGCGAGAAGCCCGCGGCGGGGGGCTCGGCACGCGGGCCGCGGACGAGCCGCCGGGCGAGGACGCCGGACGGTCGGATCGCCAGCTGGTCCTCCTCGCCGGCCCCGCCGAGGCCGCCCAGGACGGCGGCGAGGCGGGCCTGCGCCCGCTCGTCCGCGGTCGGCGGCAGGTCGACCAGACCGCCCCAGCGGTCCGGGTGCTCCTGGACGACGACCCGGCCGAGGCCCCAGACCTGGGCCTGGACAGCGTTCTCCAGCCGGTCCGGGCCGCCGGTGGTGACGGCGCCGCGGGTGGCGCACCAGAGCGGGGCGTCGATGCCCGCGTCACCGAGCGCCTGCACCAGGGCGAGCGTGCCGGTGAGTGCGAGCGGTGCGGACGGGTGCTCGGGGTGGGTGCCCGGGGCGAGCGGCAGCAGCGACAGCACGCCGTTGAACCGGTCGCCGTCCTGCGGGAGTTCGGTGTGCAGCAGGTCGGCGAGGGCGGCCCGGTCGATGGTCGCCGGGTCGACGGCGAGGCGGTGCGTCCGGACACCGCACCGGGTGAGTGCGGCGGTGGCGCCGGTCACCCAGGCGTCCTCGTCGAGGCCGGCCGGGGTGATCAGCAGCCAGTCCCCGGACGGCGGGGCGGCGGGCGTCTCGGGGACCGACCGCCAGGTGGTCCGGTAGCGCCAGTCGTCGATGGTGGACCGCAGCCGGCGGTGGCGCCGCCAGGCGGTCAGGGCGGGCAGGACGGTGCTGAGCGGCTGGTCACCGGCGACGGCCAGGGTGGTGGTGAGCGCCTCCAGGTCGCCGCGCTCGACGGCGGCCCAGAACTGCTCGTCGGCCGGCGAGCCGGAGGCCGCCTCGGTGCCGGGGCCGGCGTCCTCGTCCGCGCCTCCCGCGCTCGGCCAGAAGCGGCGCCGCTGGAAGGCGTAGGTGGGCAGGTCGACGTGGTGGGCGCCGGTCCCGGCGAAGGCGGTCCGCCAGTCGGGACGGGCCCCGCGCACCTGGAGCCGGGCCACCGCCTGGGTGAGGGTCAGGACCTCGGAGCGGTCCCCGCGCAGGGTGGCCGCGAAGGCGCTGTCGCGCGCCTCGGTGCAGTCCGCCCCGAGGGCGGTGAGCACCCCGCCCGGGCCCAGCTCCAGGAACGTCCGGACGCCTTCGGCCTCCAGCGCCGCGACGGCGTCGGCGAAGCGGACGGCCTCACGGACGTGCCGCACCCAGTACTCGGGGTCCGTCAGCTCCTCCGACACGAGCGTGCCGGTGAGGGTGGAGACGATCGGGATCCGGGGCGCCTCGAAGACCAACTCCCGGGCCACCGAACGGAACTCGTCGAGCATGCCGTCCATCAGCGGCGAGTGGAACGCGTGACTGACCGTGAGCCGCTTCGACTTGCGCTCCCCCAGCTGCTCCACGACCGCCAGCACGGCGTCCTCGGTACCCGAAACCACCACGGACGAAGGCCCGTTGACAGCGGCGATCCCGACACCGTCGGTCAGCAGCGGCACCACCTCCGCCTCGGTCGCCTCGACGGCGACCATCGCACCGCCACGCGGCAGCGCCTGCATCAGCCGACCACGCGCCGCCACCAACCGCGCGGCATCCGCGAGCGAGAGCACACCCGCCACGTGCGCGGCGGCCAGCTCACCGATCGAATGACCGGCCAGGAAGTCCGGCCGCACACCCCACGACTCCACCAACCGGAACAGCGCCACCTCCACCGCGAACAACGCCGGCTGCGTGTAGGCCGTCTCGTTCACCAGCTCCGCATCGGCGATCGCCTCGCGCAGCGAGCACCCGAGCAGCGGATCCAGCTCCGCACACACCTCGTCGAACGCCGCCGCGAACACCGGATACGCGCCGTACAACTCCGCACCCATACCAGCCCGCTGGCTCCCCTGCCCCGTGAACAGGAACGCCGTCCGGCCGTCGACCGGCGAGCCGAGCACCAGGTCTGCGCTGCGCTCGCCCGCGGCCAGCGCGTCCAGGGCCCGCAGGAAGTCCGCACGGTCGCTCGCCACCAGCACGGCCCGGTGCTCCAGTGCCGCCCGGCCGGTCGCCAGCGTGTACGCGACGTCCAGCGGCCGCAGTTCCGGGTGCGCGGTCAGTCGCTCGCGCAGCCGGGCGGCCTGGGCCCGCAGGGCGGGCTCGCCCTTGCCCGCGAGCAGCCACGGCAGGACGGTGGGCGGCGGCGTGCCGTCGGTGGCCGGGGCGTCCGCCGGGTCCTGGGCCGGTTCCGGGGCCTGCTCGATGATGGTGTGGGCGTTGGTGCCGCTGAAGCCGAAGGAGGAGACGCCGACGCGGCGCGGGCGGCCGGCGTCCGGGAAGGGCCGGGCCTCGGTCAGCAGTTCCACCGAACCGGCCGACCAGTCCACGTTGGCGGTCGGCCGGTCCACGTGCAGGGTCTTCGGCAGCAGCCCGTGCCGGATCGCCATCACCGACTTGATGACGCCGCCGATGCCGGCGGCGGCCTGGCTGTGCCCGATGTTGGACTTGAGCGAGCCGAGCCACAGCGGGCTGTCCGCGGGACGGTCCTGGCCGTAGGCGGCGATGATGGCCTGCGCCTCGATCGGGTCGCCGAGCATCGTCCCGGTCCCGTGTGCCTCGACGGCGTCCACCTGGTCCGGTGTCAGCCGTGCGCCGGCCAGGGCCTGGAGGATGACGCGCTGCTGGGACGGGCCGTTGGGCGCGGTGAGGCCGTTGGAGGCGCCGTCCTGGTTGACCGCCGAGCCGCGGACGATCGCCAGCACCGGGTGCCCGTTGCGGCGCGCGTCCGACAGTCGCTCCACCAGCACCATGCCGGCGCCCTCGGCCCAGCCGGTGCCGTCGGCCGCGTCGGCGAAGGACTTGCAGCGGCCGTCCGCGGCCAGGCCGCGCTGCCGGCTGAAGTCGACGAACGTGCCGGGGCTGTTCATCACCGTCACACCGCCGGCCAGGGCCAGCGAGCACTCGCCGCCCCGCAGTGCCTGCACGGCGAGGTGCAGGGCGACCAGCGAGGAGGAGCAGGCGGTGTCCACCGTGACGGCGGGGCCCTCCAGGCCCAGGCTGTAGGCGATCCGGCCGGAGACGACGCTGGCCGCGATGCCCGTGCCGAGGTAGCCCTCGACGTCGTCCGCGGATTCGAGCAGCGCCATCAGGTAGTCCTGGCCGCTGGTGCCGGCGAACACGCCGGTCCGGGTGCCGTGCAGGGACAGCGGGTCGATGCCGGCCCGTTCGAAGGCCTCCCAGGACGTCTCCAGCAGCAGCCGCTGCTGCGGGTCCATCGCCAGCGCCTCGCGCGGTGAGATGCCGAAGACCGCCGGGTCGAACTGTGCGAGGTCGTGGATGAACCCGCCTTCGCGCGCGTAGCTGGTGCCAGGGTGGTCCGGATCCGGGTGGTAGAGGTTCTCCAGGTCCCAGCCCCGGTCGGCCGGGAACCCGGACATCGCGTCGCCGCCGGACGCCACCAGCTGCCACAGGTCCTCGGGCGAACGCACCCCGCCGGGGTACCGGCAGCCCATTCCGACAATGGCGATCGGTTCCTGGTCCTTGGCCTCGACCTCCCGCAGGCGCAGCCGGGTCTGGTGCAGATCCGCCGTCACCCGCTTGAGGTAGCCGCGGAGTGTCTCTTCGTTCGCCATTTTTCCTGTGACCTCTTTACGGCCTTGCGGCTGCCAGCGGATGTTCGCCCAACGCGGGAGCTGTTCCGACCGGGTGGCGTCGTCGCAGGTCGGCGCCACACCGAACGCGGGCCCGGGCAGCCGGAAACCCCCGGGCGGACGCCACAGCCCCCAGGCCGCTCGCGACACTCCCCCAGCTCATCGGAATTCGTTTCCGGCGCCACGCTAAAAGCGGCCTCCCGGGCGAACAACCCCTACCGCTCCCCTAGGTTCCGCCGTCGAACTCCCGCCCACCCGGCGGCGACCAGGCATGGACATTAACCCCTGCACCGGGGCAATTCGGTCACCGACCCACCGCGCGGGCGCACCCCGCCCGCACCCTCCGGATCGCGAATTCCGCACCCCTCGACAATTCCCTCCGCCAATCCGCCGACGGCAACCCTGCATTGCCACCGAATCATCTCGCCACGTCTCGCCGGCGAGACGGCCGGAGCAGCCACCACACCTGCCCTCACCTGCGAAAACGTCCAGATCGCAGCATCCGGACAGGTATTTTCGGAAATCCGCCAACCGGAACTTGGAATTCTCGACGGGAGTGCGACAGACTCCGGTCACCGCCGTCCCGGCAATTCCCGAAACCCTGGAGTCCGAACATGTCCGCTCTCGTCCAGCCGCCCCGACTGTGTCCCGGGGACCTCGTCGCCGTGGCCACACCGTCCGGGTCGGTCGCGGTGGAGCGTCGGCTGCGGCGCGGTGTCGAGGCCCTGCGGGCGCGGGGCTACCGGGTCGAGGTGGGCCCGCTGGCCGGACTGCCCGGCGGCCGGTCCGGCCGGGCGGAGCGGGTGGCCGAGCTGAACGGCTTCCTGCGCGACCCCCGGGTGCGCTGTGTCGTCATGACGATGGGCGGCCTGACCAGCAACGCCGTCCTCGACCACCTCGACTACGACGCGCTGCGCGCCGACCCCAAGATCATCGTCGGCTACAGCGACATCACCGCGATCCTGCTGGCGGTGCTCCGCCACACCTCGACGGTGACCTTCCACGGACCCACCCTGCTCCCGGAGCTGGCCGAGCACCCCGAGGTGCTGCCCTACACCTGGGACCACTTCAGCCGGGCGGTGGGCCGTCCCGAGCCGCTGGGCCGGCTCGCCCCCGCACCGCGGTGGACCGAGGAGCTCCTGTGGTGGGACGAGGCCGACGACCGCGCCCGGGTGACGCGGCCCTCGGACGGCTGGCGCCCGCTGCACGGTGGCGTCGCGGAGGGGCCGCTGATCGGCGGCAACCTGGAGACCGTCGGACTGCTCGGCGGTACCGGCCACCTGCCCGACTTCACCGGCGCCATCGTGCTGCTGGAGAGCACCGCGACCGATCTCCAGCAGGTCGAACGGAGCCTGACCCAGCTGGAGATGATCGGGGTGTTCGACCGGATGGCCGGTCTGCTGGTCGGCCGGTCGTTCCGCGGCGCCGACGGCTTCGAGGAGGCGTTCACCGCGCTGGTCGCCGCGCGCTTCGCGCACCACGGCGTCCCGGTCCTGGCCGGTGTCGACCTCGGGCACACCGACCCCATGCTCACCCTGCCGCTGGGCGTGCGGACCCGGCTCGACGGGGACGCCGGCACGATCGAGGTGCTCGATGCCGCGGTCTGCTGAGTCCACCGCCGTCGAGCGCGTGCTGCGGCGGCACGGTTTCGAGGAGATCGGCGAGGTGCCGGCCGTACCGGCCGCCGGCGCGCTGCGCTACCGCCGCGCCGTCACCCTCGAACCCGGCGCCGAGCCGTGGTACCTGCGCTCGTCGGGCACCGACTTCACCATCCTGCCGCGGCCGTGGCTGCGCCGGGGCCTGCGCCGCTGCTGGTCGCTGGGCCGCGACCTGGACGAGGGCGGCGAGCGCGACGGGCTGCTGCTCGCCCAGGCCGTCGAGGCCGAGCCCGCCGAGATCCGGCGGCTCGCCGCCGTCCTGCGCCAGGACCTCGCCGGCGCCGTCACCGGGCTGCGCGTCAGGACCGGCCGCGAGCACGACCAGGCCTGCCTCTGGCTGTCGGCCCACGTCATCGGGGTACCGGCATGACCGAACTCGTCCACCACCGGGCCCTGCTGACCGCCGGACTGCTGGCCCCCACCGGGGCGGGCAGCGGCGTCACCACATGGCGCGGCCCGGGTCTGCAGGTCGTCCGCCGCATGGTCGGCACCTTCCTCGACCGGGTCGCCGCCGTCGCGCCGCCCGTCGAGACCGACCACCCCTTCCTGGACCCGCACGACTCCTACCACCGGGTCTTCCCCGACTACGCCAACGTGTACCGGCTGCCGGAGGGCGACCGGGCGGGCTGGGTGCTGCGGGCCGACAACCTGCACCTCAACGTCGCCTTCCTGCGCCGCACCGGCCACCGCGGCCCGGTGGTC
This sequence comes from Kitasatospora sp. NPDC088346, assembly GCF_044740765.1. Classification (NCBI taxonomy): domain Bacteria; kingdom Bacillati; phylum Actinomycetota; class Actinomycetes; order Kitasatosporales; family Streptomycetaceae; genus Kitasatospora; species Kitasatospora sp. NPDC088346. The sequence continues at coordinate 32,842 of NZ_JBIURH010000057.1, read as the reverse complement.
ACCACCGGCGGGCTGCTCCGCAGGATGCACGGCAGCGGCACCCCGCTGTTCCGGGAGCGGTACATCTGGCCCGCGGTCCAGCTCTCGCACCTCCTGCCGGCCGGCTCCGGCGAGGAGGCGCTGTCCGCCTACCGGTCGGTACTGGAACGGACCCTCGCCGCGTTCGGGCTGCCCGCCCTCACCGTCGAGGTCGACGCCCCCGCCGGGTACGGCGACCGCTGCCACCTGACGGTCTGCTGCCTGCGCGACGGGCGGCCGACCGTCCTGGCCACCACGTACCTGATGGCCCGTCGCTACCGGGAGGCCCTCGGCATCGACGGGGAGCTGGTCGACGTCGGCTTCACCGGCAAGGTGCTCGCCCTCGCCGCCATGCACCACCACGACCGGTTCGGGCTCGGGCTGCCGTCCGCCCTCGCACCGGTGCAGCTCGCACTGCTCCCCCACGGCGGGCGCAGCGACGCCGCGCTGCGGCACTGGGCCGACGGACTGCCCGGCGTCCGGACGGCCCTGGCGCCGCCGCACGAGGCCGAGTTCCGGCGGCACCGCGCCGAGCGGACCGAGCTGCGCGGCGGTGCGCCGGTCGCGGTCGGACTGCGCCTCGACGACGACCGACGGACCGACGACCGACGGACCGAGGACTGGCGGATCACCCGCCGCGCTCCGGCGCACCGCGACCGGCTGCCGGGCCCGCCGACCCCGGGGGACGTGCGGGCCGAACTCGACGGGTACGACCGGCGGCTGCTGGCCGCGGCCCGCGGCCGGTTCGACCGCGGCCTCGCCGAGCTGGTCCGCGGCGCCTGCGACCGGTGCGTCGCCGGGCGGACGATCGCCGTGTACGGGCTGATCGTCCCGCGGCGCCCGCTGCCCTGCGCCCACTGCGGCGACCCCGGCCGGGCGGTGCTGCTGAGCGAACGCGGCCGCTTCTACTGACCCCCGCCGCCCGCAACCCCCGCCACAGCCCGCAACCCCGCCACCGACTGCCACGAGAGAAGGATGAGTTGAGGAAGTCAGCGCCACCGGACGTCGACACCGGCACGGTCGACATCACCACCACCTCGGTGGGCCGGGACACCCTGCTGTCGACGTACTCCACGTTCTTCACCCAGGTCCGCTTCTCGGGGTCCTTCCGGGTGATCGTCACGGTGGACCCGGCCTACGGCGTCCCCGAGGAGGAGCTCTCCCGCACCCTGGCCTTCCTGGACGACCTGCCGAACCGGTGGCCGAGCGTGCGCGAGGTCGTCGTCGACCGGTTCCGCCGCCCGGTCGGCCTGCCCGGAGCGCTGTCCGTCCTGCTGGCCCACGCCCGCACCCCGGTCGGTCTGCACCTGGAGGACGACTGGGAGTTCACCGCCCCGATCGAGCTCGACGACCTGATCGCGGACCTGCTGGAGGGCGGCGGCACCCAGCTCGTGCTGGGCAACTCCCACACCGCGCGCGGCGGGACCTTCACCCGCCCGTCCGAGGCCGAGCCGGTGCCCGGTACCCGGGTGCCGCTGGTCCGTCTGACCCGCGGCAGCTGGGCGGCGCAGTTCCTGCCGTTGAGCCCGCACCTGCACCGGACCGACCGCTGGGCCCCCGTGGTGGCCCGGGCGCTCGCCACCACCGACGCCGATCGCTGCGTGGACGAGCGGATCCGTGACCTGGTGATCGCGGAGGACGGCTACGACGCGCACCGGGTGCTGTGGACGCGGGACGTGGTGGCGCGCGACATCGGACGTCCCTGGCTGGCCGGGCGCGGCCGGTTCCGGGCGCTCACCCCGGAGCACCTGGGTGCCGCGGCCGACGGCGCCGCCCTGCCGGCGCCCCGGGTCGGCCCGCTCGCCCTGGACCGGTCCACCGCGCTGCGGGAGCGGGCCGAACGGGTGACGCCGGGGATGACCCACACCTTCCACAAGCGGCCGGAGAACTTCGCGGAGGGCTCCTACCCGGTCTACCTGGAACGCGGCGAGGGCGCCCTGGTCCACGACGTCGACGGGCAGTCCTACGTGGACTTCGTCTGCGCGCTGGGCGCCGCCACGATGGGGCACAACCACCCGGTGGTGGCCAACACGGTCCGCGAGCGGGCCGGGCGCGGCCTGCTGCTGTCGCTGCCCACCCCCGCCGAGGTGACCGCGGCCGAGAGCCTGGTCGCCGCGGTGCCCGGGGTCGAGATGGCGCGGTTCCTCAAGACCGGCGCCGAGGCGGTGGCCGCGGCAATCCGGCTGGCCCGCTCGCTGACCGGGCGCGACCGGGTGCTGCTGGCCGGCTACCACGGCTGGCACGACCAGCTGATCGGCCCGAGCCCGGGCGTGCCGGCCGCCGTCGAGGGGCTCTCCCGGCGGGTCGAGCTGCGCTCCGCCGAGGACGACTCCGCGTTCTGCGAGCAGCTGGCCGCCGAGGGCGAGCAGCTCGCCGCCGTGGTCCTCTCCACGCCCTACGACCGGCAGCTGACGGCCGGTTTCCTCGCCGAGGTGCGCCGGCTGTGCGACCGGTACGGCACGCTGCTGGTGCTGGACGAGGTGGTGACCGGCTTCCGGCTGGCCTCCGGCGGTCTCGGCGAGCTGCTCGGTGTCGAGGCCGACCTGATCTGCTTCTCCAAGGGCATCGCGGCCGGCGCCCCGCTGGCCGCCGTCGCCGGACCACGGCGGACCATGGCGCACTTCGAGCGGCTGCGGGTCTCCAGCACCTTCGCCGGCGAGACGCTGTCGCTGGAGGTCATGAAGGCCGTCCTGCGGTACTACACGACCACCGACCACTACGCGCGGACCGCCCGGCTCGGCCGCCGGCTGCGCGAGGGCCTCAACGGGGCCGCCGAGCGCCACGGCCGCCCGCCGTTCGTGGTCGGGTACGACCCCATGCCGTGCCTGCGGTTCGCCGCCGACCCGGCCGACCACGCCCGGACGGCGGGTGCGTTCCTCGGTGCGATGGCCCGCCGCGGCGTGCTGCTGCGGCGTGACGTCAACTTCCTCTCCGCGGCGCACGGTGAGGCCCACGTGGACTTCGCCGTCGCCGCCGCCGAAGAGGTGCTGGCCGAGCCCGGATTCGCCGGCCCCGCCTGGGAGGTGACCCGGTGAGCGCCGCGGCGCACGCCGTGCCCGCGACCAGCCGCACCGAGTGGGAGCGGCAGTACCGGTCGGGCCGGTGGGACTACCTCTCCGCGTCGGAGGAGGACGCCCGCTACGGCGCCATCGTCGACCGGATCCTGGCGAACGGTGCCCGCGACGTGCTGGACATCGGGTGCGGGTCGGGCGTGCTGCGCGACCGCCTCGGCGACCGCTTCACCGGCCGCTTCGTCGGGATCGACTGGTCGCACGCCGCCCTGGCCGCCCGTACGCCGTGGCCCGGCGAGTCGCTGATCTGCGGCGACGCGTCCCGGCTGCCGCTGTCCCACCGGTTCGACGCCGTGGTGCTGAGCGAGGTGCTCTACTACCTCGACGAGCCGGGCCGCGCGGTCGCCCGGACGCTGGACCTGGTGGCGCCCGGCGGGGAGCTGCTGATCTCGCTCTTCCAGCCGTCCCGGCGGCGCCACCCCGGCTGGCACGCGCTGATCGGCGAGATCGGCGCCGAACTCGGTGACGCGCAGCGGCTGGTGACCACCGAGGGCGGGCGCAGCTGGGCCCTGCACGTGCTCACCCCGAGGAGCGGATCGTGACCGCCCGGCGCGGGGAACGCGTCCTGGTGGTCCAGGCCGACGACTACGGGATGTGCGGCGCGGTCACCGACGGTATCCTCGCCGGCTTCCGGGCCGGCGTGGTGACCCAGGCCTCGGTGATGGTGCCGGCGCCGGACGCCGCGCGCGCCATGCGCCTGGCGCTGGCCGAGGACCTCCCGCTCGGCGCCCACCTGGTGCTGGCCTGCGAGTGGGAGGGGCTGCGCTACTTCCCGCTCACCGACGCACCGAGCCTGCGGGCGCCGGACGGTGCCTTCCTGCCCGGGGTCGCCGAGCTCCGCGCGGCGGCCGACCCCGGGGAGGCGCTCGGGGAGCTGCGCGCCCAGCTGCGGGCGGCCCGCGACGCCGGGGTGACCCTGCGGCACCTGGAGTCGCACGTCGGCGTCTTCGACGCGGAGGTGTTGGCCACGGTCAGTGCGGAGTGGGGCCTGCCCTGCCGCGACCCGGTGCCCGCACCCGGCATCGCGATGGAGGTGGACTCCCTGTGGCACCTGTCCGTCCGCCCGCCCGAGACCAAACTGGACGACCTGCTCGCCCACCTGGCGGCACTGCCGCCCGGCATCCACATGGTGGTGGCCCACCCGGCGCTCGACCGTCCGGAGCTCACCACCCTCACCCACCCCGCTTCGCGGCGCTGGAAATGGGCCCGGGACATCCGGGTGGGTGACCTGGCCGCCCTGCTCGACCCGCGTCTGCGGGAGGCCTGCGAAGCCCTCGACATCACCCTGGGGCTTTCCCCGGCCGCCCACCGCGGCCACCAGCACTGAGAGGAAGACAGCACCATGTCTATCGACGTCGTACCCGTCCCGTCGCAGGACACGGCCCGGCCCGGCCCCCTCGGCCTGACCCCGCCCGGGTCGTGGCAGGATCCCGACAGCCACTACCTCACCGCGCTGACCAGCCCCTGGTACGCCGCGCTCCTCGGCCTGCAGAGCACGCTGACGGCGGCGACGGTGTCGTTCTGGACCGCGCGCGGCCTGCGGTTCGGGCACCTGCCGGTGACCACCGGCTCGGTCTCCTCGCCGATGGGCCTGGGCAGCGACTCCCTTCCCGTCCAGGTGGACCTGTTCGGGGCGCCGACGTACCTGGCGGACTCGATGCAGTTCGGGCTGGAATTCCTCTGCCGCCTCAACCCGGAGGGCGCGTACTACCTCATGCCGTCGTTCCGGGGCGAGGCCCCGGACGCGACCCACCTCTGCCAGTTCTTCCACAGCGAGGCGGAGATCCCCGGGACCCTCGACGACGTCATCGAGGTCACCGAGGCCTACCTGCGGCACGTGGTCGCCGAGTTGGTGGCCGGGCACGCCGAGACGATCCGGGAGGCGGCCGGCGGCCTCGACCACGTCGAGGCGCTGCTGGCGGACCCGGCGCCGTTCCGCCGGATCACCTTCGAGGAGGCCGTGGCCGAGCTGGGCGACGACCCGGCGTACGTCTCGACCGCGGACGGCTGGCGCACCCTGACCCGGGCCGGCGAACGCGAACTGATGCGCCGTCTGGGCGAGTTCGTCTGGGTCACCCACTGGGACCAGCTGGCCGTCCCGTTCTACCAGCGCCGCGACGAGCACGGCCGGGCGTTCAACGGCGACCTGCTGTTCGGGCCGGGCGAGGTGGTCGGTGCCGGGGAGCGGCACATCGACGGCCCCGAGGTGCTGGCGGCGCTGCGCACCCACGAGGTGGACCCGGCGGAGTACGCCTGGTACGTCGACATGAAGTCCCGCATCCCGCTGCTCACCTCCGGTTTCGGTCTGGGCGTGGAGCGGTTCTTCATGTGGCTGCTGCGGCAGTCCGACATCCGTGACTTCGCCCTCCTCCCGAGGGTCAACGGCCGCACCGTCCTGCCGTAGGGGCCGGCCATGCACACCCTGCGCGACAGCAGCGACCTGCTCGACGACGTCGAGGCCCTGCGGGACCGGCTCGCCGACGACGGCTACCTCTATCTGCCCGGTCTGCTCGACCCGGCCGGCCCGGCGGCCGTCCAGGCCGAGCTGCGGGCCGCGCTGCACGGCATCGGCTGGCTCACCGACCCGGATCGGCTCACCGTGTCCGGAGACGGCCTGCGCTTCGAGCGCCGGTCGTTCGGCGAGGTCTACCCGGCCGTGCAGCGACTGGAGGCCTTCCACCGGCTGGCGTTCACGCCGCGGCTGTGGACGTTCATGGAGACCTTCCTGGGCGGACCGGCGTTCTGCCACCCGGCCCGGGTGGTGCGCCTCGCGCTGCCCTCGGCCGACCCGGGCCGGTACGCCACCCGGGCCCACCAGGACTACGTGGTCCAGCACGTCACCACGGACGCCCTGACGGTCTGGCTGCCGTTGACAGACTGCGACCGGACCCGCCAGGGTCTTCGACTGATCCCCGGCTCGCAGGCCGCCGGCTTCCTGCCGACCGACCCGGAGCAGGGCGGGCGGCGCCCGCTCTACCTGCCGGTCGCCGCGGACGACGAGCGCTGGGCCACCGCCGACTTCCGGCTCGGCGACGTGGTGGTCTTCCACAGCCTCACCGTCCACGGCGGCGGCCCGAACAGCAGCCGGGAGATCCGGCTCTCGGCGGACGTCCGCTACCAGCTGACCACCGAACCGCTGCGGGCCGAGTTCGCCCATCCGCACGGCTGGCCGGTCACCCCGGACTGGGACGAGCTCGCCGCCGGGTGGGAGAGCCGGGAGTGGATCCGGCTGGACCCGGCCGTCGAGCTGCGGGAGCTGCCCGGGGACGTCGACTACGGCGCCTACCTGGCCGGGCTCACCGCGCCGCCCTCCCGCCTGCTGGAGCGGCGCCGCACCACCGGCCACGACACCACCGGCCACCGCACCACCGGTCGACCCACCGTCGACCACCCCACCGTCAACCACCCCACCACGAAGGAAGCAACGCCATGAGCCTGATGACCGACACCGAGTTCGACACCTTCTTCGAGCCCTACGCCGGCAACGTCGAGGGGTTCTACGAGGCCACCTACTGGCGGCTCGCCGACGAGGTGATCAAGGAGCTGGTCCGCCGCCACCTCGACCTGCGCCCCGGCCAGCGGGTCCTGGACGTGGGCGGCGGCACCGGCCGCTGGGGCATCTGGCTGGCCTCGGAGTTCGGCGTCCGCGTCACCGTCGCCGACAAGTCGAAGGACATGCTCCGGCAGGCCGCGCAGAACGTCGCCGCCTCCGAGGTGGCCTCGCTGGTCGAGCTGGTCCACTGCAACGCCGAGAACGCCCCCGAGCTGGCCTCGGACTCCTACGACGCGGTGATCAGCACCTACGGCGTGCTCAGCTTCCTGGACGACCCGGCCGCGGTCTTCGACACCGTGCACCGGGTCCTGAAGCCCGGCGGCGCCGGCTTCCTGATGAGCCACTCGCTCTCCAACGCCCTCTCGTCGAAGATCTGCCGCGACGGCGCCGGCCCGCAGGAGCTCGCCGAGCTGCAGCGCACCCGGATCGTCAAGTGGTCGCCCCACGTGCCCGCCCTGCGCGTCTACACCGCCGACGAGCTGGTGTCGCTCTCCGTGGGCGCCGGCCTGGCCGGCGAGCGGGTCTTCGGCGTGACCTCGCTGGCCCTGCCCGGGCCGGAGGACTTCGGCTACCCGTACGCCGAGATCAGCCCGATCTCCAAGGCGCTGGAGGACGAGGAGTACTTCCGCACCGCGCTGGCGCTGGAGCTGGAGGCCTGCGAGCACGACTCGTGGGCCGAGCGCGGCACCAACCTGGCCGTCAAGGTCCGGAAGTAGCCCGCCGATGACCAGCTCACCGCCGACCGCCCCCACCGGGGGCCTCGCGCCGTACGACGCGCTCGCCGCCGTCTACGACCGCTGGACGACGGACAACGACTACCCGGGCTGGGCCGACCGGCTGGGCCGGCTGCTCACCGCGGACGGCCCGGTCCGCACGGTGCTCGACGTCTGCTGCGGTACCGGGACGATCACCCGGCTGCTGCAGGACCGGGGCTTCGAGGTGACCGGGGTGGACGGCTCGTCCGCCATGCTGGACCGCGCCCGGGAGCGGGTGACGGCCGGTACGGCCCTGCACGAGGTCCGGCTGCCGGCGCCGCTGCCGGTGCCGGAGGCGTCGTTCGACGCGGCCGTCTGCTGCTTCGACAGCGTCAACTACTTCGCGCCGGAGCAGCTCGCCGACCTCTTCCGGGAGGTGGCGGCGGTGCTGCGGCCCGCCGGCCGGTTCGTCTTCGACCTCAACACCCGGCACAAGCTGGAGCACGTCTTCGGCGACAGCCACTACGGGGACGACCTGGACGACTTCGCGTACGTCTGGCGCAACCGGTACGACCCGCAGCGGCGCTGCTGCGAGTTCGCGATCTCGCTGTTCACCGCCGCCGGGACGGAGTTCCGGCGGCAGACCGAGCGGCACCGGCAGTGGTGGTTCGACCACGACGAGATCCGGGCCGCGGCCCGGGCCGCCGGCTTCACCGTGGTCGCGGTGACCGAGGACTACGGCGACCGCCCGGTCACGCCGCAGTCCCTGCGGGAGACCTGGCTGCTGGTGCGCTCCGGCGCGCCGGACGCCCGGTAGTGCGCCACGGACCGGGGGCGGGCATCCCGTCCCCGGTCCGTCCCCGCCGGCCCCCTCCTCCGTCCTCCGTCCCCCGTACACCCCTCGCACCGTGAAGGAACGCCGTGGCCGTCACCGCGCCCGAGCCCGCCGCCGAGCCGGCGGACCGACAGGCATCCCCGCCGTTCGACCCGACCGACCCGCTCGGCTGGTTCGACCGGGTCAGGGAACTGACCCCGGTGCTCTGGCACCCGGAGACCGGCTCCTGGTACGTGACCCGGTTCGACGACGTCTGGGCCCTGCTGACCGACGACCGGCTGGCTGCCCGGAGCGCCGAACCGTTCCTGCGGGAGCTCACCGCCGAGCAGCGCTCCGCGGCCGAACCGCTGGTCGCCTTCCTGGGCCGTTGGCCGATCTTCCTCGACCCGCCGGACCACGGCGTCGTCCGCCGGGTCCTGCGGGCGGCGTTCGCCCCGGACACCACGGCGGGGCTGAAGGCCGCCGTCGGTGCCGTGCTGCCCGCCGCCGGCCTGCCCGCCGAGGGCAGCGGCGACCTGCTGGACCGGCTGCTGCGTCCGGCCTGCGGGGCGGCCCTGAGCACGCTGCTCGGCGTCGACCCGGACGACCTCGCGCTCCTGGTGGACTGTTCGGAGCAGCTGATCGGCTTCGTGGGGCGGCGCGACCTCGACCTGGACGTGATCCGGGAGGCCCGCGAGGCGCTGGACCGGCTCGGCGAGTACGTCGGGCGGGCCTGCGAGCGGGGTGCAAGCCCCCTCGCCGCGGCCGTCGGGACGGCCGTCCGGGAAGGCACGCTGAGCCCGGCCGACGCGGTGGCGATCTACGCCCAGCTGGTGACCGGCGCGCTGGAGCCCACCGTGGCCGCGCTCGCCGTCGCGCTGGAGGCGGTCACCGGTGGTCCACGGGCCCGGGAGGGGTACCGCAGCGACCCGGCGGGCTTCGTCTCGGAGGCCGTGCGGCTGGCCACCCCGTTCCACTTCGCGGCCCGGCGCGCGGTGCGCGAGCTGGTCCTGCACGGCCGGCGGATCCCGGCCGGGGCGCGCGTGGTGCTCGTCCTGGCCGCCGCCGACCGGGATCCCCGGCGTTTCCCCGAACCGCTGGAGTTCCGCTGGGACCGGGCGCAGCCCTCGGTGGCCTTCGGTCGGGGGCGGCACGCCTGCCTGGGCCAGTCGGTGGTCCACCAGGTGGTGCGCGCGGTGCTGGACACCGTGCCGGCCGGTGACGGCGAGCTGCCGCGGGTGCGGGTGGAGTGGAACGTCGGCATCGGGATGCGGGAACCGTCCCGGGTGACCGCCGAGGCCCGCCCGTGACCGCCACCGCCACCGCGCCCGGGTCCGTGCCCGTGGTGCGCAGCACCCGTCGCCCGTGGACGGCGCTGCCCGCCGCGCTGCGGTCCGCCGTCGAGGCGCGGCTGGGCTCGCCGGTCGCCGCGGCGCGTTCGCAGAGCGGCGGCTTCTCCCGCGGGGCGGCGTCCCGACTGCGCTGCGCCGACGGTGGCCGGGCCTTCGTCAAGGCCGTCTCGCTCGACGGGGATCCGGTCAGCGCACGGCTCTACGAGCAGGAGGCGGCGGTCGCCGCCGCGCTGCCCGGGGGCCTGCCGGTGCCGGCCTTCCGGGGCCTGATCACCGAGGGCGGCTGGACCGCGCTGCTCTTCGACGACGTCCCCGGGCGGACCCCGTCGGTGCCCTGGCGCGCCGCGGACCTGGACGCGGTGCTGCCCGCGCTCACCCGGCTCACCGCGGTGGCGGCCGACCGCCCGGCGCCGGGGCTGTCCCGCTGGGGCGGCGCACTCGCGGACTGGGTCGGCTGGAACCACCTGCTGGCCCGGGGCGACGCCCTGGCCGACGTGCCGTCCTGGGCCCGGCCGCACGCCGAGCGCCTCGCCGCGCTGGAGGCCGGCTTCCCCGAGGCCGCGTACGGCGACGCGGTGCTCCACTCGGACCTGCGGTCGGACAACATCCTGGTGCGGCGCGGCTCGGTCACCTTCGTCGACTGGGCGTGGGCCGCGCGCGGCCAGGACTGGATCGACCCGATGATCTTCGCGCTCTGTGCCGCGGTGCAGGGGGTGGCCGACCCGGACGCGCTGTTCCTGCGTCATCCCGCCGCGCGGCGGGCCGACCCGGAGGCGGTGGACGCCCTCCTCGCCGCGCTGGCCGGCCGGTTCACCACCGCGGCCCGCCAGCCCACGGACTGGGGCACCGCCCCGATCCGGGCCTTCCAGCGGGCGGAGGCCGCCACCGCGCTGCACTGGCTCGGGCGGCGCCGGACCTGGTACCCGGGGGCGCGATGAACACCCACCTGAGAACCGATCGAGGAGTCATGCCCGGTACCGCCTTCGTCTCGACGACGATCCCGTACGTCAACGCCCGACCACACCTCGGGCACGCCTTCGAGTACGTCCAGGCCGACGCCTTCGCCCGGCACCTGGCCCGCCGGCACGAGGTGTTCCTGCTCAGCGGCTCGGACGAGAACAGCCTGAAGAACGTCCTGGCGGCCGAGCGCGCGGGCGTGTCCACCGGCGAGCTGGTCGCCGGCAACGCCCGCCGCTTCGAGCAGCTGCTCGGTGAACTGGCCATCGACGTCGACCGGTTCATCCGCACCAGCGCGGACCGCGACCACCTCCGGGGCGCCACCGAGCTGTGGCGCCGGCTGGAGCGCGCGGGCGACCTGTACAGCAAGGACTACACCGGCCTGTACTGCGTCGGCTGCGAGCAGTTCTACCCACCGGCGGAGCTCACCGACGGCCTGTGCCCCGAGCACCTGGCCGCGCCCGAGGAGGTGACCGAACGCAACTGGTTCTTCCGACTGTCGCGGTACGGCGACCGGCTGCTGGAGGCCATCTCCTCGGGCGAGCTGACGATCCATCCGGCGTCCCGCCGCAACGAGGTGACCAGCTTCGTGCGCGCCGGGCTGGAGGACATCAGCGTCTCCCGTTCGGTCGAGCGCGCCCGCGGCTGGGGCATCCCGGTCCCCGACTCCGACGACCAGGTGATGTACGTCTGGGTGGAGGCGCTCACCAACTACGTGAACGCGCTGGGGTGGACGGAGGGCGCCGAGCCGTACCGGCGGTTCTGGGCCGGCGCCCAGCGGCGGGTGCACGTGATGGGGAAGGGGGTCCTGCGCTTCCACGCCGTGCACTGGCCCGCGATGCTGCTCTCCGCCGGCCTGCCGCTGCCCACCGACCTGGTGGTCCACGGCTACCTCACCGCCGGCGGCCGCAAGATCAGCAAGTCGCTCGGCAACACCGTCGATCCCACCGAACTGATCGAGCGGTACGGCACGGACGCCGTCCGCTACTTCCTGCTCGCCGAGTTCCCCCCGTTCGGTGACGCGAACTTCGACGAGCAGCGGCTGGTCAACCGCTACAACACCGACCTGGCCAACGGCCTCGGCAACCTGGTCAGCCGGGTGAGCGCGATGACCGTCCGCTACCGCGGCGGCACCGTCCCGGCGGCCGGCCCGCTGGAGCAGCCCGAGCGGGACCTGCTCGCACAGATGGAGCGCAGCGCCCTGGAGTCGGCGGCCGCGATGGACCAGTACGATCACCGCGAGGCACTGTCCCGGATCTGGGACCTGGTCCGCCGGACCAACGCCTACGTCGACGAGCGCGCCCCCTGGCACCTGGCCCGGGCCGCCGACTCCGGTGACCCGCACGCCGCGACCGCGCTGGACACCGTCATCAACCTGGCCTACCGGGCGATCCGTCAGCTCGCCCTGCTGCTGCGCCCGTTCGTCCCCACGACCTCGGACCGGATGCTGGGCCACCTGGCCGAGGACCCGGGATCGACCGTCGCCGACCCGGCGGCGGACCTGGCCGGCCGCACGCTCGGCAAGGCCGCACCGCTGTTCCCCCGACTCGAACTCGCCTGACCGAAAGGAGCACGTCCATGGGAGTTTTCGCCGATCATCAGCCGATGTTCGTCGAGGTGGAGACCACCACCTACTGCAACCGCCGCTGCGAGTACTGCCCCAACAGCATCTTCGACCGCGGCCTGCGGGCCAACGAGGTCCGGATGCCGGAGGAGCTCTTCGCCAAGATCGTCTCCGACCTCGGCCGCAACAACTTCTGCAACCAGTTCAGCCCGCACAACTACGGCGAGCCGCTGGCCGACCCGCGGATGCCCGCCCTGCTGAAGCTGGCCCGCGCGGAGATGCCGCTGGCCCGGATCGCCCTGTACACCAACGGCGACTTCCTCACCCCCGACCTGTTCCACGAGCTCCAGGCCTCGGTGGACGCGTTCATCGTCACCCAGCACGGCGAGAAGACGCCGCCCGGCGTCCGGGCCATCCTGGACATGTACGACGGCAGCCCGCCCAACTTCCGCCACAAGACCGCCCAGCAGATCAAGTCCAACGCCTCCAACCGGGCCGGGCTGATCCCGCTGCAGGTCAAGCGGCGCAAGTCGTGCGGCGTCGTGATGAACGAGCTGCACATCAACGCCCACGGCAAGCTCATCCTGTGCTGCGAGGACTACCTCGCCAAGAAGGTCTTCGGGAACATCCGCGACATGTCCATCGAGGAGGCCTGGACCCTTCCGGAGCGGATGCGGGTGCACCGCGAGAACGTCCGCGGCGAGTTCAGCCTCGACCAGTGCCGCTCCTGCGGGTTCGGCCGCCTCTTTTGAGCCGCCCCGCCTGAGTATGTCCCGGTCCGTCCCCGCTTCCCCTTGCGGACAGGCCACTTCATGAGGCAGCGGACCGCTGGTCGGGCCGGCGGGCGCCACCAAGACTGGGGATCACGGCTTCCGGCGACGCCGCGGCACCGACCGCTTCGCCCGGGCCGGCCGTCGGCGTCCCACCGGACCCGGCGCAGATCCCCGTCCCGCCGGCGGCCGCCGGCCCGACAGCGCCTGCGGAGGCTCCTCATGCCCGAGACGGTCGGCTCGATCCGACGTGACCACCCCACCCACCCCGGGCGTCCGAGGAGGGCCGCGGTCGACGGCGGCGGCGCCGCGCAGCCGCACGCGCAGCACCAGCGGCGGCTGGGTCTGGACGCCGACACGCAGGCCCGCAAGACCTCCCTCCACCTGCCGCCGAGCCTTCCGCTCGCGGCCTGGATGCGGGTCGGGAGTCAGCTGCACACGATCGCCAGCTCGTCCGCCTGGTGGGCCGGCGACTGGCTGATCTACGGCGCCCGTTCCTACCCCGACCGCTACCGGCAGGCCGTCGAGCGGACCTCGCTGGACTACCAGACCCTGCGCAACTACGCGTGGGTGGCACGGAAGTTCGAGGTGTCCCGGCGCCGCGACGAGCTCAGCTTCCAGCACCACCAGGAGGTGGCCGCGCTGCCGGTGGACGAGCAGGACCAGTGGCTGGACCGGGCGGCGGAGTCCGGCTGGTCCAAGACCGAGCTGCGCCGCCGGGTGCGGGGCGCGGCGGCCGCGCCGGAGCCCACCAGCGTCGTGCGGACCAGGCTGCAGTTCGAGCTCGTCGAGGACCAGTGGTCCAGCTGGCGGGAGGCGGCCGACCGGGACGGCGAGGACGTCGTCGCCTGGCTGGTGAAGCTCGCCGACCGGGCCTGCGCGGCACCGGACCCAGGCGCACCCGAGTAGCCATCGATCATGCGAGGAGGAAGGCGAGTTGACGACGAGCGGGCCCCTGGGGGTGGACCGTCGACCGTGGGCGGTCTTCGACATCGACGGGGTGGTGGCCGACCCCCGGCACCGGGTCCACCACCTGAACACGGCCCGACCCGACTGGGACGCCTTCTTCGCCGCCGCCGGCGGGGACTTCCCGCTGCGGCAGGGGGTCGCCCTCGCGCTGCGGCACGCCCGGGACCACGCGGTGCTCTGGCTCACCGGCCGCCCGGAGAAGACCCGGGCGGCCACCACCGCCTGGCTGGCCCGGCAGGGACTGCCCACCGACCACCTGGTCATGCGGCCGGACGACTTCGAGATGGCGGCCGGCACCCTCAAGGCGGCCCGGTTGGCCGAGCTGGCCGCGATCCGGCCGGTGGCCGTGGTCTTCGACGACGACACCGCCGTGGTGGCGACGCTGCGGGCGGCCGGCTGGCCGGTCACGCGGGCCGACTGGGCCCCGGGGCCGGGTGCGGCGCTCTTCGGCACGGCCTGAGCCCGGGGCACCGCGGTCCGGTCCCGGGGCACCGTGGCGTGAGTCCGGAGTGCGGCCTCCGCGACACCCACCACGAGCCGATGTGCCCCCCGTCGATCGACGGGGGGCACATCTCATACTCGCGCCGTATTTACCGATCGGGATGCCGGATAGGATATCGCGGCTCGCGGACCGGAAATGCCGAGTGGCTATTCGGGGTGCCTCAGCTGACGATGCGGGGGTTCCAGCGCCAGCCCCAGGAGGTGTCCTGCGGAGTGTCACCGTCCGCCACCACCACCGGGGCGGACTGCCGCGCGGGCTCCCACGAGTTCTGCGTCGCGACCAGTGCCAGCCCCGCGACGGCACCCGCCACGAGTGCGAGAGCGATCCGCTTCATGAAAGTCCTCCAGAGGTTGAGCAAATGACGTCCGGCGGCGCGCCGAACGGGCTTCCGGAATCAGCCTTTCCCAGCGCTTATCCTGACGCAATTGGCCGGTCCCTTCACCAAGGTGCTGTGACAGGAAGGCGAAGAGGGAGCAGAAATGGACATTAGCTACAATTCCACCCGGGCGGTCGTCGAGGCCGACTGGCAGGAGGCCGATGTCACCGTCTACGAATGGGTGCTGTCGCACGGACATCTCGACCCCACGGTGATCGCCGCCGACCTGCGACTGGACGAGGACACGGTCCGCGAGGCACTCGCCCGGCTGATCGCCGCCCGGCTCGTCCAACCCGACCCGCACGACCCGACGGAGGGCTTCGCCGTGTCGCCCGAGATCGCCGGCGCGCAGCTGGCCACGCCCGTGCGGTCCAGGATCCGCGAGGCCGAGGAGCAACTCGCCCGCGCCCACGCGGAGCTGGCACGGTTCACCGCGGGGCACGCCCGCCACCTGAGGCGCGGCAGTTCCCACTTCCGGGTCATCACCAGCATGCTGGAGGTCCGCCTCGCACTCACCGAGGCGGCCCAGCAGTGCACCGTCGAGGTGCTGTCCAGCCAGCCCGGCGGCGGCAGCCGCGTGGTCGAGGCGATGGACGAGGCCATGGAGCGCGACCGGACGATCCTGGAGCGCGGCGTGCGCATGCGGACGCTCTACCACCACACCGCCCGGTTCAACGGCCCGAGCCAGGCCTACGTCGCGGCCGCCTCCGCGATCGGCGCCGAGTACCGCACCGCGCACGAGCTGTTCGGCCGGCTCGTCGTCTTCGACCGGAAGCTCGCCTTCATACCGCCCGACGACGGCACCCGAGGCGCGGTCGCGATCAACGAGCCCTCCGTCGTCGCCTACCTCGCCGAGATCTTCGAGCAGGCCTGGGCGCACGCCACCCCCTTCGTCGACGCGGCCAGCCAGGGCCTGGGCCAGGTCGCCCGGGAGGTCGACCGCACCATCCTGCGGCTGCTCGCCTCCGGGCTGAAGGACGAGTCGATCGCCCGCCGGCTGGGCATGTCGCTGCGCACCGTCCGGCGCCACATCGCGGACGTCATGGAGCAGCTGAGTGTGGAGAGCCGTTTCCAGGCCGGGGTCGCCGCGGCCCGCGGCGGCCTGCTGGACGGTGACGAGCCACTGGCCGAGGTCCCGGAGACCGTGATCGCCCAGAGCAGGTGTTGACCTCAGCCCGCACCCTCGATCCGGATCAGCAGGTACCGCGAGCCGGGTGACAGGTCGGCCGACCAGCCGCACCCCGGCGGCACGTACAGCACCTCGTCCGCCCGCAGCCGGCAGTGGAAGGGCTCGGTCACCGCACCCCAGGGCCCGGGCCGCAGGGTCCAGCTGCCGGCGCCCGCGTTCTGTCGCACCAGGAGGTGGGCCGGCTCGGGACCGCCCCGGGCCCGGCGCGCCGTGCCGTCGCCGGAGACGGCCGACACCCGGGCCCCCACCAGGCCGGCCAGCTCCCCCGCCATCAGGTCGATCACGGCCCGGGTGGCCCAGGGGCGGCAGGCCGGGTGGTCGTGCTCGGGCCAGAGCAGGCCCGGGGCGCGGTCCCGGTGCACGGACAGGAAGAGCGCGAGCTCCCGCACGTGCGGCGCAGCGCCGTCACCGCTGTTCACGTCCTTCCTCCCCCGGCGGCGGACCGGCCGGCGCCGGCAGCGTCCCGAGCCGGTGGCGACGCGCGGTCTCGCCCGTCCTGGGCTTCCCGCTGGTCGTCATCGGCAGGGCGCCGGCCGGCACCAGCACCACCTCCGTCACGTACAGGCCGAGCGACCGGGCCAGGGCGCGGCGCAGCCGCGCCTCGACGGCCGCGACGGCGTCGACGGCCGGGTCGGCGAGCTCCGCCACCACGCAGACGCCCCCGCCGGGGACGGAGAAGGCCACGCAGCGCCCGGGGCGCAGTCCGGGCACCCCTGCGCACGCCGCGGCGATGTCGGGCGGGTGGAAGTTCCGCCCGTGGTGCACCACCACGTCGTCCGCCCGGCCGACCACGAACAGCTGCCCGCGGTGCAGGAAGCCCAGGTCCCCGGTCGGGTGCGGCCCCTCGGCGCGCCGCCCGGGCCAGTAGCCGGCGAACAGCTGCGGCCCGTCCACCAGGACCTCACCGAGCCGGCCGCCGCCGGCGCCACCACGGCCGGGGCCACGGATCTCCACCTCCGTCCCGGCGAGCGGCACCCCGCTGGAGAGCAGCCGGACGGCCGCGGCGCCGTCCCGGGCCGGGACGACCTCGCCGTGCGCCAGCCGCTCCCGGTCGACCTCCAGCACCAGCGGCGGCGCCTGGGCCGTGCACGCGGTGACGGTCAGGGTGGCCTCCGCCAGCCCGTACGAGGGGAGGACGGCGCCGGCGCGCAGGCCGGCCGGGGCGAGGCGGGCGGTGAACCGCTCGACGGTCTCCGCCCGGACCACCTCGCCCGCGTTGCGGGCCACCCGCCAGCTGGAGAGGTCGTAGCCGGACAGCTCGGCCTCCGGCACCCGGCGGGCGCAGAGCGCGTACCCGAAGTCCGGCGCGCTGGACAGCGTGCCCCGGTGCTCCGAGACCGCGGCGAGCCAGCGGCCCGGCGCGCGGACGACGTCGCGGGGGGAGAGCAGCACGGACCGGTACCCGGTGAACAGCGGCCGCAGCACCCCGGTGACCAGGCCCATGTCGTGGTGGAGCGGCACCCAGGTGACCGCCACGTCCGCCGTGCTCTCCCGGTAGGCCCGGGCCGCCTGCGCGCAGCTCGCGCGCAGCGCCCGGTGGGTGAGCGCGACGCCCCTGGGGTGTCCGGTCGAACCGGAGGTGTACTGCAGGACGGCGAACTCGGTGGGCTCGGTGCGCTCGGTGGGCTCGGCCCGGGGGTCCGACCCGGCCGGGCCCTGCGCCGGGCCCTCGGCGAGCCGCTGCCAGGCGACGCAGCGCGGGCCCGCGGGACCGACCAGCGACCGGAGCGCGGCGATCCGGTGCTCGGGGGCGACCAGCAGCGCGGGACGGCAGTCGGCGACGATGCCGAGCAGCCGCTCCCGCGCGCTCTCGACGCGCCCGCCCTCCACCGTCGGGACGGGGACGGCGACCAGCCCGGCGCCGACCGCGGCCACCAGCGCCGCCGGGAACGACTCGTCGTTCGGCAGCGCCAGCAGGACCCGGTCGCCGGTGCGCGCGCCGTGCGCCCGCATCGCGGCGCCGGCCCGGTCGGCCAGCGTCGACCAGTCCCGGTAGGTGAGCCGGCCCCGCGCCGTACCGCCGTCCAGCGCCGTCACCGCCACCGCGTCCGGCCGGCGCCCGGCGTGGTGGCGCAGCCAGTCCCGGACCGTCCCGGCCGGTCCGGCGCCGAGCGGCTGGTCGGCCGGCGTCACCGCCGCGGACCTCACCCGGGTCCCTCCTGCGGGCCTGCGGTCAGCGCGGCCCGGCGGATCTTGCCGCTGGGCGTCCGGGGCAGCGTCCCGGCCGGGTGCACCAGCACGGTCGGTTCGGGCAGGCCGAGCCGGGCGGCGGCCGCCCGCACCGCCTCGGACGGGTCGGTGGCGCCGTCGCGCCGGGTCTCGACGAAGCAGACCGGCCGTTCGTGCATCACGACGGCCACGTCGGCGACCTCCAGGACGAGCCGGATCTCGTGCTCCAGCCGGGCGCGGTCGAACCGGTCCGGGCTCTCCGCCCGGCCGATCACCGAGAGGTAGCCGGCCTCGTCGAGGAAGCCCGCGTCCCCGGTGCGCACCAGGGCACCGTCGTCCGCCGCGCGCAGCCGCACGCAGATCTCCCCCAGCTGCCCGCCGGGCACCGGCCGGCCCTCGCGCCGGATCTCGACCCGGATGCCGGGCAGCGGGCGGCCCACCGAGCCGGGGCGGCGCAGCCACTCCTCGGTGGTGATCTCCGTGACGACGCCCTCGGAGGTGCCGTAGTACTCGTGCAGGACGGGGCCCAGCAGGTCGATCGCCTCGCGTTTGACCGCCGGCGGGCACGCGTCGCCGCCGTGGAAGACCACGGCGAGCCGGCGGCGGGGGGCGATCCGGGCCTGCACCACGTCGAGCAGTTGGTCGGGGCTGAGGAAGGCGCTGTCCGCGCCGTGCCGGTCGGCGAGTTCCGCGAACCGCCGGGGCGACCAGGTGCGCTGCACGACCACGGCACTGCCCGCCTGGAGGGCGTGCAGGGCCGGCCCGAGGGTGCCGAGGTGGTAGGTCGGGTTGGCCATCAGGTGCGGGCCCCGCTCCGGCCCGGCGCCGTACCGGTCGTCGACCGCCACGCCCTTGTACGGGCGGGGCGGCCGGGCCCGGCGCACCGCCTGCGGGTCGCCCGTCGTCCCGGAGGTGGTGAAAGCCAGGTGTCCGGCGCGCGGCGGCGGGCCCGTGGGCGCCGCACCCGGTCCGGCCGCGGCCAGGCGGACGGGATCCACCACCGGGCAGGGCAGGCCGGTCGGGGCGCGGTCCGAGACGTGCAGCTCCACGGCGAGGTCGCCGAGCAGCGCGGCGGCGACGGGTGAGTCGAAGAGCCAGGGGTGGACCGGGAACAGCCCGTACCCGTGGCGCAGTGCCGCCAGCGTCAGGGCGAAGAAGTCGGGCCCCACCGGGAGGTCGGTGGAGACCGTCGCGCCGTCCGGCAGCCGGGCGAGCAGGCCCGCCGCGAAGGCGTCGGCCCGCGCGACGAGTCCGGCGAAGTCGCAGACCTCGTCGTCGACCAGGACGGCGGGCCGGCCGGGGTGGGCCGCGGCGCTCGCCCAGGGGCTCCACAGGTAGGGCTTCATCGGGCGTCCGCGGTGAGTGCGGCGGCCAGCGCGGCGAGGTCGGGGGCGTCCACGACCGTCGTGGTGTCCACCTCCCGGCCGAGCCGTTCCTCCAGCAGGAGGGCGAGTTCGACGGCCGCGATCGAGTCGCCGCCGAGGGCGAAGAAGTCGTCGTCGGGCGCGGTCGGGCGGCCGAACACCTCCGCCGCGGCGGCGAGGACGCGGTCGAGCACGGTCGGGGGCACGCTGGTCTCCAGGTCTCGGTGAGGGGTGGTCACAGCGCGGCGGTCCGGCCGCGCGGCAGGGCGCGGCGGCCGCGCCGGACCTGACGGGCGGACGGGTCGTGGGCGCGGCCGTCGAGGACGGGGTCCGGGAGGCTCCCGGCCGGGTGGCGCTGCTGCTCGACGGTGGGCCGGACGGGGCGGCCGGTCAGGACAGCCACGCGTACTCCTGTCCGTGGGCGACCAGTTCGGCGGGGGTGCCGGTCTCGACGATCCGGCCGTCGCGCAGGACGAGTACCTGGTCGGCGCGGTCCAGGACGGTGAGCCGGTGGGCGATCGCCACGACGGTGACGCCGGACGCGAGCAGGCCGGTGAGGATCTCCTGTTCGAGGCCCGGATCCAGGGCGCTGGTCGCCTCGTCGAGGACCAGCAGCCGGGGCTTGCGGGCCAGTGCGCGGGCCAGCACGATCCGCTGGCGCTGGCCGCCGGAGAGTCCGTGGCCGCCGGGGCCGACCAGGGTGTTGTACCCCATCGGGAAGGCCTCGATCTCCTCGTGGATGCGGGCCAGTCGGACGGCCTCGATCAGGTCGGCCTGGTCGAGGCCGTCGGTGCCGAAGGTGATGTTCTCGCGGATCGAGCCGCCGAACAGGTGGGCGTTCTGGTTGATGTAGCCGATCTGTGCCCGGTAGGTCGGCCGGTCCAGCCGGGTGAGGTCGGCGCCGCCGACGGTGATGGTGCCGGTGCTGGGCAGTTGGAGGCCGGCGAGCAGCGTCCCGAGGGTGGACTTGCCGGAGCCGGAGCGGCCGATGACGGCGACGAACTCGCCGGGGGCGATGCTCAGCGAGACGCCGGTCAGGGTCGGGCGGGGTGCTCCGGGGTAGCGGAAGGAGACGTCCTCGGCGGTGATCCGGCCCGGCTCGGGCACGCCCGTGCCGGCCAGTTCGCCCCGGGGCTCGGGGACGGACCGCAGGACGTCGTCGAGCCGCGCGACCGTCGGCCTGATGGTGGCGAGCTGGGACGCCGCCGCGAACATGCCCTCCAGGGGGGCGAAGAGAGCGATGGTCAGCGTCATGAAGCCGAGTGCGGAGCCGAGCGAGTCCTGTCCGTGCAGCACCCGCCAGATCCCGGCCAGCACCACCAGCAGGGGGGCGCCGAACCGGACGGTCTGGCTGAGCGCGGTGGCGACGGCCAGGCTGCGGCGGGAGGTCAGCCGCCGGTCGACCTCGCGCACCAGGGCGTGCGACCAGCGCTCGGCCGCGCGGGCCTCCAGCCCGGTGGCCTTGAGGGTGGTGATGCTCTCCAGCAGCTCGACCAGCTCGGTCTGCGCCTTGGTCTGACGCTCCAGCACCTCCTGGCCGATCTCCACCTGCCGGCGCCAGCTGATCGCCATGATCGCGGCCTGCAGGGCGATGAGGAGGATCACCAGGCAGGCGAGGGCGGCGTTGGCGAAGACGATCGCGGTCAGGTAGACGACGATCAGCAGGCTGTCGACGGTCGCGGAGACGGCGGTGATGC
Organism: Kitasatospora sp. NPDC088346; assembly: GCF_044740765.1. NCBI lineage: Bacteria > Bacillati > Actinomycetota > Actinomycetes > Kitasatosporales > Streptomycetaceae > Kitasatospora > Kitasatospora sp. NPDC088346. Next base: position 11,782 of record NZ_JBIURH010000057.1, on the reverse strand, counting down.
CGAGCACCTGGTTGAGGGCGTTGCTGGTGCGGACCCGCATCGCCAGGTCCCCCGGGCTGCGGACGGTGAACCAGTCGTACGGCAGCGAGACCAGGTGTTCGACGATTCCCCAGGTGAGCCGCTTCTCGATGAGGGCCTGCCGTTTGGCGACCAGCAGCGAGCGGGCCAGTTGCAGGGTGAGGAAGAGCCCGGTGATCAGTCCGAGTCCGCAGGCGGCCAGCCAGTAGGCGTCCATCGGGCCGCCGGGCAGGACGTGGCCGACGAGGTATCCGGTGGTCAGCGGCAGGACGAGTTCGAGGGCCATCAGCGCGGTGGACACGGCGGCGAGGGCGCGCAGCTCCCGGCCGCGGGGCAGGAAGGGGCGCAGCCGCTCCCACGGGCCGAGCCGGTCCGCGAGGCTCGGGGCCGACGGGGTGGCGCCGGTGGCGGCGAGCGGCGGCTCGAACTCCAGCGCCACGCCGGTGAAGGACTCGGCGACGCTGGCGCGGCTGAGCCGGCGCCGTCCGAAGGCGGGGTCGACGACGTCGACGTAGTCCTTGGTCGCCGACTCCAGCACCACGAAGTGGTCGAAGTTCCAGAACAGGATGGTGCCGGGCGCCAGGTGCGGCAGGCTGTCCAGCTCGGCCCGGACGCCGCGCCCGCGCAGGCCGTAGCCCCGGGCGAGTTCGAGCAGGGTGCGGGCCGAGGCGCCGTTGCGTCCGGAGTCGGCGCGGGCGCGGACCGTGTCGAGGTCGGCGTCGATGCCGTGGTGACGCAGGGTCATCACCAGGCAGGCGGGACCGCAGTCACTGACCTGGGTCTGGAAGCAGACCGGTATCCGGTCGCCCCGCCGGGCGTCGCGCAGCCGCTCGCGCAGGAGCCGGACGCGCTGAGGCCACGAGCCGGGCCGGTGGGCGGCGGCGTCGGCGCCGAGGACCGGCCCGTGGGCGTCGTGCCCGGCGTGGTGGTTGAGCGCCTCGGCGCGGAACCGCGATCGCTCGGTCATTGCTCCTGTCTCCTTGTCCCCGGTTCTGGTCCGGAACGACGGCGGCGGCGGCGTGGTCGTGCCCACGCCGCCGCGAAGTGACTGCTCAGGAAACGCGCGGCGCGTTCACCGAGAGGGCGCCGCCGACGATGTCGTCCAGCTCGTCGCCGGCTCGGGCGACGTTGTCCGCCGGATTGTCCATTGCCCCTCCGTTCGACGGTCGATCCCGTATTTCGGGAGCGGTTGACGATCAATATGGAGGCGATTCCGGGGCGTTTCAAGGGCGTTCGGTAAATCTCACGGAAAGCGCCGGGCATAGGTCTTCAAAACCGGACATAATGGCCGCATTTCACAGGATCGCCCGTCCCGCCGGCGAGACGCGGCGGCCATACCGGGAAAGCCGCTTCCGCCATTCCGTCGGACATTCCGGAAATGGGCGCGGAAGGGCCGGACGAACGGCACGGGCCACCCGGCCGTACGACGGTACGGCCGGGCGGCCCGGTGGGTGCGATCGGATGCGCGGGCGGATCAGGCCCTGCGGACCTCGTCCAGGTAGGTGCGCATCAGGCCGGTGGTGCGGTTGAACCAGTCGGCCAGGACGGCGATCTCCGCGGGCGAGTAATCGGCGAACTGCTCGCCCAGCCGCCGGTAGAACGGCTCGTAGATCTCGAAGACCCGGACGTTGGCCGTCGCGTCCGGGACGATCCGCACCCGCCGCCGGTCCGCGGGATCGGCCCGGCGGTGCGCGAACCCGGCCCGTTCGAGGCGGTTGACGACACCCGTGACGGCGCCGGTGGTCAGACCGGCGCGCACGGCGAGCTCGCCGGCGGTGATCGGTTCGGCGGCGGCGGCGGCGCCGATGACGTGGCCGAGGCAGGTCAGGTCGGTGGTGCTCAGGCCGAGGCGCCGGGCGATGTCCTCCTGCCCGATGTGACTCAGCGCGATCATCTGGTCCATGGCCGCGTGCGCCTGCTCGGCCGTCGCCGGCGGGCGCGGCTTGCCCTCCATCAGGATTCCCCTTAGCCTCTAAGATACTTAGCTTGTGAGATAAACGGTCTCTCCAGCCTACTTGCCATGCCCCCCGCACCCCTGGAGGAAGCGATGAGCGCCATGCACGGACACCACGACATGGGCCACACCGTCGCCGGGTGGACCGGTTCGGCGATCGCGCTGAGCGGGTTCACCATCGCCGGAGTGGCGATGTGCGCGGGCTCGGTGCCCGGCATCGGGCTCGGCACCGTCCTGGTCGCCGCCGGCGCCGTCACCACCTGGCTGCTCCACCTGGCGGGCTGGGGCAAGCCCAGCGGGCCGCGCCCCGAGGCGCAGTGGGACTGGCGGGTCCGGGACACCATGGCCGGGCACGCCGACTGCCTCGGCTGCCGGCTGGCCGGCCGGGGACGGCGCGCCGGCGCACCGGGCCGCGCCGGGGCCACCGACGCCGCCGGAGCCGCCGGGCTCGCCGAACCCGTCAAGACCGCCTGAGTCGCCGCCCGACGGGCCGGGCCGCCGGCGCTCCGCTCAGGGAGCCGTCGCCGCGATGACCGACACCGCGTGCTCGATCTGGGCGTCCGTCAGGTCCCCCCGGGCCGTCAGCCGCAGCCGGGAGACGCCGTCCGGCACGGACGGCGGCCGGAAGCAGCCAACGGCGAGCCCTGCCGTACGGCAGTCGGCGGCCCACCGCACCGCCGCCTCCGGTCCGGGTGCCCGGACCGAGACCACGGCCGCGTCCGGCGTGCTGGCGCGCAGACCGGCCGCCGTGAGGCGGGCGGAGAGGGTGCGGGCGACCTCGCGGGCCCGGTCGGCGCGGTGCGGCTCGGCGCGCAGCAGGCGCAGGGCGCCGAGGGCCGCGCCGGCCGCGGCGGGGGCGAGACCGGTGTCGAAGATGAAGGTGCGGGCGGTCTCGGTGAGGTGTCTGACGACCCGCCGGGGGCCGAGCACCGCACCGCCCTGGGAACCGAGCGACTTGGACAGCGTGACGGTGGCGACCACGTCCGGCCGGCCGGCCAGCCCGACGGCGGCGAGAGCGCCGCGGCCGCCCTCGCCGAGCACTCCGAGGCCGTGCGCGTCGTCGACCAGCAGGGCCGCGCCGTGGGCCCGGGCGGCGGCGGCCAGGGCGGGCAGCGGGGCTGCGTTGCCGTCCACCGAGAAGACCGAGTCGCTGACCACCAGGGCCCGCCGGTGGGCCCGGGCGCCGAGCGCCGCAGCGACCGCCGCGGGGTCGGCGTGCGGGGCGCGGTGGACGTCGCTGCGCGAGAGCCGGCAGCCGTCGATCAGCGAGGCGTGGTTGTAGGCGTCCGACACGATCAGGGTGTCCGGGTCGGTGAGTGCGGTGAGCGCGGCGAGGTTGGCCGCGTACCCGGAGGAGAACACCAGCGCGGCCTCGAAGCCGCAGTACTCGGCGAGTTCGTCCTCCAGCTCGGTGTGCAGCGCGGTGGTCCCGGTCACCAGCCGCGACCCGGTCGCGCCGGCCCCCCAGCGCAGCGCGGCCTCGGCGGCGGCGCCGGTGACCGCCGGGTGGTGGACCAGGCCGAGGTAGTCGTTGCTCGCCAGGTCCAGCACCGGGTCCTCGGCCGGCCGGCTGCGCAGCGTACGGGTGAGCCCGGCGCGGGCGCGCAGCTCGGCGGCCTCGTCGAGCCAGTCGAAGACGGCGGCGGGGCCGGGGGCCCGGACGTCGGAACTCTGCGGCACGGTGGGGTGGACCATGGTCGCACTCTGTCATCCGCGGCCCGGGGCGGGCAATGTGCGCCGGGGCACACCGCGGACGCGACCGGCGGCATAGACTCCGACGATCACTCCCGGGGGAGGCGGAGTTGGACGGTGCCCACCTGACCGTGCGGGACGTGCTGGGCCTGGAGCCGGTGGCCGCCTGGAAGCCCGAGATCGCGGCCTGCCCCGGCCGGCTGGACCGGCCGGTGCGCTGGCTGCACGTCGCGGAGGCGACCGATGTCGCGGTGATGCTGTCCGGCGGCGAGATGGTGCTGACCACCGGGGTGCTGCTGGCGGGCGACGAGCGCCGGCAGGTGGAGTACGTGGAGTCGATGCAGCGGGCCGAGGCGGCGGCCGTGGTGCTGGGGCTCGGCCGGGCGTTCCGCACCACGCCGGAGGCGATGCGGCGGGCGGCCGAGCGCTGCGGGGTGCCGCTGATCGTGCTGCACCGCCCCGCGCCGTTCACCCGGCTGACCGAGGAGGTGCACGCCCGGCTGCTGCACGGCAGGTTCGCCGCGCTGGACCTCTCCGACCGGATGACCACGGCCCTGACCGCGCTCAACCTCTCGGGCGTCCCGCTGCAACGGCTGCTGGAGGAGATCTCCGCGTACGGCGGCGGGCCGGCGGTGGTGGTGAACCTGGCGCACCGGGTGCTGGCCTCGGCGGGCGAGCGGGCGGCGCTCGGCGACCTGCTGCGCGACTGGGACCTGGTGTCGCGGCAGGTCGCCGCGCTGCTGGGGAACGGCCCGGTGACGCTGGGCCCGGACGGCTGGGTGGTGGCCCGGTTGGAGGCCCGCGGCCGGCAGTGGGGCCACCTGGTGCTGTTCGGCCGGCCCGGGGCGGCCGGGACCGCCCGGGTGGTCGGCGCCCGGGCGGCGGAGGCACTGGCCCTGCACCGCCTGCTCGGCGAGCGGGGCCGGGGCTGGGAGGAGCAGGCCGCGGAGGCCCTGCTGACCGACCTGGCCTCGGGCACCGCCCGTCCCGAGGAGCTGTTGCCGCGGGTGCGCGCGGCCGGCCTGCCGACCGGGCGGCGGACGTTCGTCCCGGTGGTGTTCCGGCCGCGCGGGAAGGTCGCGGACCTGCGGGAGCTGGTCGAGCGGGTGCTCGCCGAGGAGGGCACGGCCGCCCTGGCGGCCCGGATCCGGCCGGACGCGGTCGCCGTGCTGCTGAGCCTGCCGCCGGACGGGGACCCGGAGGCGGAGCTGCACCGGCTGGCGGTGCGGGTGCACGAGCGACTGGCCGCCCGCGGGGTGGCGGCGGTGGCCGGTGCGGGCTTCGGCTGCGCCGTGCTGGACGAGCTGCACCGCTCCTTCCTGGAGGCCGTGCACGTGGCGGACGCGGCCCTGGCGTCCCCGCCGGCCGGCCCGCTCGCCCGGCTGCGGGACGTCCGGCTGCGGGGCCTGGTCCGGCTGCTGCGCGACGACCCGCAGCTGCAGTCCTTCATCGAGCGCGAGCTCGGCCCGCTGCTCGACCGCCCGGAGCTGCTGGAGCTGCTGCGCAGCTACCTGAGCACCGGCCGCAACAAGTCGCTGACCGCCCAGGAGCAGCACATCAGCCGTCCCGCGCTCTACCGGCGGCTGCAGTGCATCGAGGAGCTGCTGGGCATCGACCTGGCCGACCTGGAACAGCTGACCTCGCTGTACGTGGCGCTGCTGGCGCACGACGCGCAGCGCGGGCCCTGAGCCGGGCGGCGCGGGCCGGGGCCGGGCCGAGGTCAGGCCGAGGTCAGCTGGGTGCGGTCCAGCAGCTCCTGGGCCCGGCGGCGGCCCGCGGTGTCGCCGAGGTCGTCGAGCTCGGCGGCGGCCTGCGCGGCGAGCGGTGCGGCCCGGTCGGGTCGGCCGGCGTCCCACTCGGCGGTGGCGGCGGCGAGCAGGGTGTGGGCGCGCTGCGTCTGCAGGCCGTGTTCGGCGCAGACGGTGAGGGCCCGGGTGAACTCCGCGGTGGCCTCGTCGTGCCGGCCGAGGGCGTTGAGCGCGAGCCCGGCGCTGCGCAGCGCGAAGGCGACGCCGAGCGCGCAGTCGGCGTCGCGCCACAGCCGCAGCGAGTCCCGGCTGTGGGCGAGCGCCCGGGCGGGTTCCTTGCGGGCCCACTCGGCGTGCGCCAGGCCTAGCGCGGCCTGCGCGGCCATGCCGGTCTCGCCGACGGCGAGGGACACCGCCCGGCACTGCTCGAAGTGGTCCACCGCCTCGTCCAGGGAGCTCTGGTCCATCGCGCCGACCACGCCCCTGGTATAGAGCGCCCGCTGCCGCAGGACGCCGTCCGCGGGGCGGGTGAGTTCGACCTCGTAGGCCCGCCGGGCCAGGTCGCGGGCCTGGGCGGGTTCGCCGTCGAAGGCGTGCGCGACGGCGAGGACGGTGTAGGCGTGGTACGTCACCAGCGGGTCGTCGCCCTGCTCGGCGGCGCGGGCCAGCTCGCGGACCGCGGGCATCAGGGCGCGCCAGGGCAGCCGGAGGTCGGTGGAGGGCAGCAGGGCCGCCAGCATCACCGCGACCGTCCGGGTGTCCTCGGGGCCCACCGGCCGGCTGGGGTGCAGCACGATCTGGTTGACCAGCCGGACCAGGCCCGGGAGTTCGCGGATCACCCAGCGCTGGGCGTGGGCCTGGCCGCCGAGCCGCGGCCCGTGGTTGAGCTCCGGGTCCAGGGCGTCGGGCAGTCGGCTGTAGGGCCGTTCGAGGCGCAGTGCGGTGATCACTCCGCCGAGGTAGTACCGCGCCAGTGCGCTGAGCGCGGCGGCCCGTTCGTCCACCGGGTCGCACTCCAGGGTGCGGTGCCGGGCGAACAGCCGCAGCAGGTCGTGGTAGCGGTAGCGGCCGGGGTCGGTGGACTCCAGCAGGCCGACGTCGGCGAGGGCCTCCAGGGCGTCCTCGGCCTCCCGCTCGGGGCGGTCCAGGACGGCGGCGGCGGCGCCCGGCGACAGGGCGGGGAGTTCGGGGATCGCCAGCAGCCGGAAGGCGCGGGCCTGGTCCGGGTCGAGCGCGGAGTAGGAGAGTTCGAAGGCGGCGTCGACGGCGAGGCTGCCGCTCTCCAGTTCGGTGAGCCGGCGGGCGCGGTCGGTGAGCCGTTCGGCCAGCGCGCCGATGCTCCAGCGGGGGCGGGCCGCCAGCCGGGAGGCGGCGATCCGGACGGCGAGCGGCAGCAGGCCGCAGGTGCGGACCAGGGCGCGGGCGGCGTCGGGTTCGTTCCGCAGCCGTTCCGGGCCGGCGATCCGGGACAGCAGGGCGAGCGCCTCCGGCTCGCTGAACGGCTCCAGCGCGGTGCGTCCGGTGACCGGCAGGCAGGGCAGCGGGTTGCGGCTGGTGATCAGCACCGCGCACTCGGAGGCGCCGGGCAGCAGCGGCTCCACCTGCTCGGTGTCGACGGCGTTGTCCAGCACGATCAGCAGCCGCCGGCCGGCCAGCCGGGAGCGGTAGAGCGCGCTGCGCTCGGCCGGTCCGGGCGGGACGGTGTCGGGCGGCACCCCGAGGGCGCGCAGGATCTGCTCCTGGACGGCGTAGGGATCGGCCGGGTCGGCGCCGGCGCCGCGCAGGTCGGTGTAGAGCTGGCCGTCGGGGTACCGGTCGCGGGCGCGGTGGGCGGCGTGCACGGCCAGCGCGGTCTTGCCGACCCCGCCCATGCCGTGCACCACGCAGACCGTGGCGGCGGGACGTTCCAGCAGGGTCACCAGCTCACCGACGTGAGCCTCCCGTCCGGTGAAGTCGGCCACCGTGGAGGGTAGTTGGGCCGGGACGAGCAGGCTCGGGGCGGACAGCAGCTGGGTCATCGGGGCGACCGCGGCCGGCTCGGGGGCGGCCAGCGCCCGGTCGGAGCGCAGGATCCGCCGGTGCAGGTCGACCAGTTCCGGTCCGGGGTCGATGCCGAGCTCCTCGGCGAGCAGCCGGCGGGTCCGCTCGTAGCCGGCGAGGGCGGCGGCCTGCCGGCCGCTGCGGTAGAGCGCCGTCATCTCCAGGGCCCGCAGCTGCTCCCGCATCGGGTGCTCGTCGGCGAGCGCGGTGAGCTCGGGGACGGCGTGGGCGTGCCGTCCGAGTGCGAGCTCCAGTTCCAGGCGGGTCTCCAGCAGCGCGAGGCGCCGTTCGGCGAGGCGGTCCCGCTGCCGCTCCGCGTAGTCGCCGGGGACACCGGTGAGCGGGATGCCGTCCCACAGGGCGATCGCCTCGGCGAGCCGTCGGGCGGCCAGGTCGAGGTCGCCGGCGGCCCGGGCGCGCGCGGCCTCGGCGGCCAGCAGCTCCGCGCGGTCGGCGTCCAGCGCACCGTCGGCCAGCCGCAGCGCGTAGCCGCCGGCCACCGACACGAGCGCCCGCGGGCTGCGCGGGTCGCTCTCCAGCACCGACCGCAGGCGGGAGACGTGGTTGCGCAGGGCGACCACGGCACTGGCCGGCGGGTCCCAGCCCCACAGTCCGTCGACCAGCTCCGGGACGGAGGCCACCTGGCCGCCGCGCAGCGCCAGCGCGGCCAGCACCGCGCGCTGCTGGGCCGTCCCGGTGTCGAGCTCGCGGTCGGCGCGCCAGGCCCGCAGGGGGCCCAGCACCGCGATGCGCAGTCCGTCCACGTCCACTCCGTTCGTGTCGTCCGGGTGCGTCCGGACCGCCGCGGAGCCCGCCATTGCTCCGAATTATCAGGAAATTACCGGCCCGTGACAGGGTCCCGGGACCATCGGGTGTCCGGATTCCCCTGCCCATCGAACGATCTTGCCTACCGAAACCGCACCGAAGTCCCGTTCCCGAGCCGTCCCGGCCGACCACCGCCGCCCGCACCCCACCCGCGGAGACGGTATCGACAAAGCCTCCACCGGATGGTACAGGCGTTCGGCCGCCGCACCCTTCCGCCGGGACACCGCTCCACACCACCGCCGAGCCCGGGGGGGCACATGCTGATCGGCCGCGAGTGCGAGCTGGAGAGACTCGTCGGACTGCTGGGCGGGCCGGTCACCGGCACCGCCGTGCTGGTCCACGGCGATTCCGGCAGTGGCAAGAGCGGGTTCCTGCGGGCCGCCGTCGAGCGGGCCCGCCAGGACGGGGACACCGTCGTGGTGGCCTCCGGCGACCCGCTGGAGAGTGGCTTCGCCTTCGGCGTCGTCCGGCAGCTGTTCGAACGGCTGGCCGTGGACGCCCTCCGGGACGGCCCGCGCGGCCTGCTCTCCGGGCACGCCGGCGCCTGTGCCACCGTCCTCGCCCCGTGGACCGTCCCGGGCGCGGACCTGCCGCCGGCCGAGCCCGGCCACGAACCCGACCCGGTGATCCTGAACGGCCTCTACTGGCTGGCCGTCAACCTCACCGCGCTCGGCCGGCTGGTCGTCGTCGTCGACGACCTCCAGTGGGCCGACGCCGCCTCGCTGCGCTGGCTGCGCTACCTGCTGCGGCGGGCCGGCAGCCTGCCGGTGGTGGTGATCGCCACCCTCGGCCCGGGCCGCGCCGCCGCCGACAACGAGCCGCTCGGCGCCGCCCTGCCGCTGTTCCGCCACCAGCTGACGCTGAGCGGGCTGAGCCCGACCGACATCGCGGCCGTCGTCCTCGAACTCTTCGGCGAGAGCGCCGACCCGGCCTTCACGGCGGAGTGCCACCGGGTCACCGGCGGCAACCCCTTCCTGCTCTACGCCCTGCTGCGGTCGCTGCACGCGGCCGGGCTGTCCCCCGGCCCCGGCACGGCGGCCGAGCTGCTGCGGCACGTGCCGCCGGACGTCGGCCGGGCGGTGTACGCGCTGCTCGCCAACTCCGGCCGGTACGCGGCAGGCGTCGCCCAGGCCGTGGCCGTGCTCGGCGGCTCGCCCGCCGTCGAGCTGATCGCCGGCGCCGCAGAGCTGACCGAGGGCCAGGCCGCCGACGCGGCCGACGCCCTGGTCCGCGCCGGACTGATGGTCCGCTGCGGCGACGGCGTCCGGTTCGTCTGCCCCACCCTGGCCACCGCCGTCGCGGACGGGGTGCTGCCCAGCACCCGGCAGGAGCTGCACCTGCGCTCCGCCCGGCTGCTGCTGGCCCGACAGGCCCCGGTGGGCCAGGTCGCCGGGCACCTGCTGCTGTGCCCGGTCGGCGAGCCCGGCACCCCGGACGTGCTGCGCCGGGCCGCCGCCGAGGCCGTCCGGGAGGGCCGTCCGGAGCGCGCCGCCGAGTACACCCGCCGGGCCCTGCGCGAGCCGCTCGACGAGGGCGACCGGGCCAGCCTGCTGATCACCCGCGGGGAGGCGGAGCTCGCGTCGAGCGTGCCCGCCGCCGTCCAGCACCTGCAGCGCGGCCTCGAACTCTCCCGCTGCCCCGAGGAGCGGACCGCCGCCGCGCGCACCCTCGCGGGCGCCCTGTTCGCCCTGGACCGCTACCCCGACGGGCTCGCGGTGCTGAGCAGCACCAGCGACGCCGTCCGCCCGGACGACGCCGACAACGCGCTCCGGCTGGAGGCCGAGTTCGCCTTCGCCAGCCTCAGCCAGGCCGGCTCGGCCGCCGCCGTCCTGCCCCGCCTGCTGGAACTGGATCTCGCGGACGCCGAGGGCGGCGTGGCGGAACGCCCGATGGCCGCCCTGCTGAGCCTGCGCGCCGCCATGACCGGCGAGGACCCGGCCCAGGTGATCGCCTTCGCGCAGAAGGCGCTCAGCGCCGGCCTGCACCCGGCCGACGACCAGTCCGGCGTCTACCTGGGCGCCGTCCTGGCGCTCGGCGCCGTCGGGCACGCCGGCCTCGCCCTCCCCTACGCCGAAGCCGCTGTGGCCGAGGCCCGCGAGCGCGGCTCGGCCCTGGTCTGCGCCCGGGCGAGCGCCGCCCGGGCCGGGCTGAACAGCCGGCTCGGCCGGATCGTCGAGTCCCAGCGGGACGCCCTGGACGCGCTGGCGTCCCTGGAGGAGATCGGGGTCGGCCCGCACAACAGCTACAGCGTCGCCCCGAACGCCATCCTGATCGACTCCCTGGTCAAGCAGGGCGAGGTCGAGGCCGCCGCCACCCAGCTGGAGCGCGCCGGACTGACCGGCGACCTGGACGGCCACTGGGTCAACGACTACGTGCTGCTGGTCCGCGGCCGGCTGCGGGCGGCCGAGGGCCGGCCACAGGAGGCGCTCGCCGACTTCCTCGCCTGCGGCGCCCGGATGTGCGCCCGCTCGATGCCGGGCACCGGCTTCCTGTCCTGGCGCCCCGAGGCGGCCCTGATGCACGCGGCGCTCGGGGAGGGCCCGGCGGCCCGGGCACTGGCCGCCGAGGAGCTGGACCGCGCCCGCGCCTGGGGCGTGCCCGAGTCCGTCGGGGTGGCGCTGCGCGCCGCCGGCGCGGTCACCGGCGGCCCGGAGGGGCTCGCCATGCTCCGCCAGGCCGTCGACGTCCTCGGCGGGACGACCGCGCGGTTCTCCTTCGCCCAGGCGCTCTCCGACCTCGGCACCCAGGCCCGCCGGGCCGGCCGGTTCGACGAGGCCCGCGAACACCTGCAGCAGGCCGTGGACGCGGCCCACGGCCTCGGCGCCCGCGCCCTGGCCGACCGCGCCCTGGCCGAACTGCGGGCCATCGGGGACCGTCCGCGCACCCGCACCTTCCGCGGGGTGGACGCGCTGACGCCCACCGAGCGGCGGGTCTCCGCACTGGCCGCCCAGGGCCTGACCAACCGGGAGATCGCCCAGCACCTGTTCGTCGGGCTGCGCACGGTCGAAGTCCATCTCACCAACACCTACGGCAAACTCGGCATCGCCGGCCGCCCCGAGCTCGCCGAGGCGCTGAGCGGGACGGCCGGGGACTGCTGACAGGGGATCGGTACGGAGGGGAGGGGGGCGGGCCGCACGGGCCCGCCCCCTCCGGTCTGCCGCCCGGACGGGTGAACGCGAAGCCGGTCCCCGCAGCGGGGCTGCGGGGACCGGCCAGGTCTTGTCCGGACCTGGGCGCCGGGGTCAGTCCTGCGCCGGTGAGGCGGCCAGACCGGCCTGGATGAGGCCCATCACCGAGGAGTCGGTGAGCGTGGTGGTGTCGCCCACCTCGCGGTTCTCCGCGACGTCCCGCAGCAGGCGTCGCATGATCTTGCCGGAACGCGTCTTCGGCAGCTCGTCCACCACCAGGACCTGCTTGGGTTTGGCGATGGGGCCGAGGGTGCGGCCGACGTGGTTGCGCAGGTCGGTGATGAGGTCGTCGTCGGCGGTGGCGGTGTGGCGGAGGA
>NZ_JBIURH010000056.1:0-41647 GCF_044740765.1 Kitasatospora sp. NPDC088346 | reverse complement strand
GTTGACTTTTGGCACGCTGTTGAGTTCTCAAGGAACGGACACTTCCTTCGGACCGCCTTCCAGCGGGCCCTCCGGGCGCTTCGTTCTTTCGTGTTCTCAGCTTATCAGATGTTTTCCGGCCGTTTTACCGGCTTTCGTTTCTCCGATTTCCCGCTGAGGGGATTTCCTGCGACTTCGCAGTGAAGCTTATCAAAGCTTCGGAGTGCTCAGTCCCAGGGGGTTTTTCGCTTTGCCGGCCAACATCCGAATGGATGTGATGCCCAGGCTTGGCGGTGTCGTAGACACTACGCCCGGCACCGACCGTTGTCCAGTCGGTCCCAACCGTTCAAACCTACTAGCCGACCAGGACCACGTCAATGGATCTGGAGGGATGATCATGACCCTACCAGCTGCGACGGTCAGGCTGCGACCGGCTGGAGGTCCGCCCGGTCGGACTCCTCGACATCGCCGAACTCGCCCAGGGAGGCGGTCCGCCGGCCCAGCACGAGGGCGTAGAGGAGGAAGAGGACCTCGGCGATGACACCGATGGAGATCCGGGCCCAGGTGGGTAGGCCGGACGGGGTGACGAAGGCTTCGAGGATGCCGGAGACCAGCAGGACGGCCGTCAGGCCGATGGCCATGCCGATGGTGGCGCGGCCCTCCTCGGCCATGGCCGTGCGGCGGGTGCGCGGACCGGGGCTGATGATCGTCCAGCCGAGCCGCAGGCCCATTCCGGCGGCGACGAACACCGCGGTGAGTTCCAGCAGACCGTGCGGGACGAGCAGGCCGAGGAAGAGGTCGAGACGGCCTGCGGCGGCCATCATGCCTATTCCCACGCCCAGGTTGACCACGTTGCTCACCAGGACCGGGATGACCGGTATGCCGAGCAGGACGCCGTACACCAGGCACTGGGCGGCGATCCAGGCGTTGTTGGTCCACACATGGGCCGCGAAGGCGCTCGCGGGGTGCTCCGAGTAGTACGCCTCCGCCTGGCCGCCGGGCTTGGTGAGTTCCTGGAACGCCTCGGGGGTGGCGATGCTCTCGCGGACCTCGGGGTGGGTGCCGACCCACCAGGCGATCACCACGGTCAGCGCCAGCGAGAGCAGCGCGATCGGGATCCACCAGTGCCGCGAGCGGTACAGGGCGGCGGGGAAGCTCACCGCGAAGAACCGGCCGATGTCGCGCCAGGAGGAGGTGCGGGCGCCGGTGACCGCCCCGCGGCCGCGGGCGACCAACGAGGTGAGCCGGCCCTCCAGGATCGGGTCCGGGACGGTCGCCTGGACCTGCGCGAGGTGGCTGGTGGCCCGCTGGTAGAGGGCGATCAGCTCGTCGGCCTCCTCCCCGCTGAGACGGCGCCGCTTACTCAGGGCCTCCAGACGCTGCCACTCCGCCTGGTGAGTGGCGACGAAGACGTCCAGGTCCATGCGGCTCGCTCCAGGGCTGCGGGGTGACGGCGGGTGAGGACCGGGTGGGCAGGCTGCCGGCCCGGGTGCGCCTAGCTTGCCAGAGGCGGCCGCATCACCGACGGGCGATCCCGCGGTGATCGCCGCAGCCCCCGCCGGCCGCGGACCCGCCCCGCCACCCGCCGGCCGACCCACCGGCCCGCCCTGCCGGCCCGCCCCGGACCGGGACCAGTCTTCCGGGGCGGAGAGCGTGCCCGTACTGTTTGCCGCTGGGTGCACAGGGGGCTGGGCCGGCCGGCTGCCGAGGAACGGATCGGGTGGGTGTTGTGAGCGACCTGGTGACAGGTGAGGCGGTCGTCCTCGGGCTGAGGTCGGCGAAGCTGCCCAGCCGGGCGCTGGCCCGACTGATGGACGCGGTGGTCCAGCTGGTCGCGTGGATCATCACCACGATGATCGCGATAGCGGTGGCGGGCAACGCCGACGAGGCCGCGATCGCGGCCATCATGCTCTCGATATTCGTCTTCTACGCGGTCGTCCTGCCGGTGCTGGTGGAGACGCTGTCCAAGGGGCGTTCGCTCGGCAAGCTGGCCCTCGGGCTGCGCGTGGTGCGGACGGACGGCGGGCCGGTGCGATTCCGCCACGCGCTGGTGCGCGGGCTGGTCGGGGTCGTCGACTTCGGGCTGTCCGGCGTCCCGGCCGTGGTCACCTCCCTGATCTCCTCCGAGGGCAAGCGGCTGGGCGACATCTTCGCCGGGACCCTGGTGATCCGTGAGCGGGTGCCCTCGGCGGCCCGCGGCCACGGCGCGCTGCCGCAGGTGCCGCCGCAGCTCCTGCACGCGATGGGCACCGACCTGGTGGCGATGGACCTGTCCGCCGTACCGGACCCGCTGTGGCTCGCGATCCGCCAGTACCTCGGCCGGATCGACCAGCTCGACCCGGCCGTCGCCTTCGGCATGGCGCAGCGGTTGGCATCGGACCTTTCGGCACACATCGGCCGCGCCGTGCCGTACGGGGTCTCGCCGGCCATGTATCTGGGTGCGGTGCTCACCGAGCGGCAGCGCCGGGAGTGGGCGCGGGCCACGGCGCACTCCCAGCCGTACCTGCCCCACCAGCCCGCGCAGCCCTACCAGCCGCAGCCCGCGCAGCCCTACCAACCGCAGCCCGCGCAGCCGCAGCCCGCGCCTGCCCCCGCGCCCCTCCCGGTACCTGCCCAGCAGACCCCGCCGCAGGACCCCGGCCCGGCCCCCGCCGCGAGCGGCTTCGCGCCGCCCGCCTGACGTCCGCTCAGCCGCCGTACTCGGCCGGCCAGCGGTTGGGCGGGGACTCCAGTTCCTCCAGCTCGATGCCGGGTGCCGAGAGGACCACGTCGCCGGCCAGGTGCACCACCTGCTGTTCCCCGGTGGCGAGGTCGGCGACCTGGTAGCGGTCGACCCGCAGCGGGCCGCTGTCGGTCTCGTGGGTCTCGACGGCTTCCAGCTGCCAGCCCTGGTCGAAGGTCCGCGGTGCCAGCACGGGCTCGGTGAACGCGACCAGCCGGACCCGGGCGCTGCCGCCGGGCCGGAGGCGCAGCAGGCCGGCGGTGGCGATCAGGAACGCCGGCGAGCCGCCGCTGAAGGCGTGCGCCCGGTCGTGGCCCTCGACGGCCTGCGCGCCGGACGGGTCGTCGGCGTCGGTCCGGACCCAGGCCACGCCGTCCACCGCCCCGCCGCGCACCTGCCAGCCGCCGGCCCGCAGTTCCAGCCGGAGCGGACGGCTGCGGGAGTCGAGCGTGAGGTCGGTGGTGGCGATCGTGCCGCCGTCCGGGCCGTAGGTCTTGGAGACGTAGCGCCAGCCGGCCGGGCCGGGGGCGCAGCTGAACCGTTCCTCGCCCAGCAGGACGTGGTCGTGGGTGTCGTGGAGCGAGTAGCGGCCGTTGGGCATGGGCCGAAGCCTACGCGGGCCGGCCGGGTGGAAAACCGGGACGGCTACGCCCGCCGGGTGCTCGTCAACACGTTCCCGGCCGAGCAGCGCCCGGCCTGGTGGCGGCGGACCAGCGTGGGCGCGGACGGCCGGGACGTGGTCGTGCCCGCGTCCGATCTGGACGCGTCGCCGGACGTCCGGCGGGCGCCTCGACGTGCTCGGCTGACCGGCACGGGCCGCACGCGCCGGCGCCCGGCACCCCCTCCGCGGGGGTGCCGGGCGCCGGCTCCGTGCTGCTGGCAGCCGGGGTGATCAGTAGCGGTACAGGTCCGCCTTGTACGGGCCCTCGACCGGGACGCCGATGTAGTCGGCCTGCTCCGGGGAGAGCGTGGTCAGCTTGACGCCGAGCGCGTCCAGGTGGAGCCGGGCGACCTTCTCGTCCAGGTGCTTCGGCAGCACGTACACGCCGACCGGGTACTGCTCGGTCTTGGTGAACAGCTCGATCTGCGCGATGGTCTGGTTCGCGAAGGAGTTGGACATCACGAACGACGGGTGGCCGGTCGCGTTGCCGAGGTTCAGCAGGCGGCCCTCGGAGAGGACGATGATGGTGCGGCCGTCCTCCTTGCGCCACTCGTGGACCTGCGGCTTGACCTCGGTCTTCACCACGCCGGGGAGCTGGGCGAGGCCGGCCATGTCGATCTCGTTGTCGAAGTGGCCGATGTTGCCGACGATGGCCTGGTGCTTCATCCGGGCCATGTGCGAGGCCATGATGATGTCCTTGTTGCCCGTGGTCGTGATGAAGATGTCGGCGATCTCGACGACCTCGTCCAGGGTGGTGACCTGGTAGCCGTCCATCGCGGCCTGGAGGGCGCAGATCGGGTCGATCTCGGTGACGATGACCCGGGCGCCCTGGCCGCGCAGCGACTCGGCGCTGCCCTTGCCCACGTCGCCGTAGCCGCAGACGACGGCGACCTTGCCGCCGATCAGGACGTCGGTGGCGCGGTTGATGCCGTCGATCAGCGAGTGGCGGCAGCCGTACTTGTTGTCGAACTTCGACTTGGTGACCGAGTCGTTGACGTTGATGGCCGGGAACAGCAGCTTGCCGTCGCGGTGCATCTCGTACAGGCGGTGGACACCGGTGGTGGTCTCCTCCGTCACGCCCTTGATCGTCGCCGCGATCTCGGTCCACTTGGCGGGCGAGTCCGCCAGGGTGCGGTTGAGCACCTCCAGGATGAGGCGGTACTCCTCGTTGTCCGCGGTGGACGGGTCCGGGGCCTCGCCGGCCTTCTCGAACTCGACACCCTTGTGGATCAGGAGGGTGGCGTCACCGCCGTCGTCGAGGATCATGTTCGGGGTCTGGCCGTCGGGCCAGGTGAGCGCCTGCTCGGTGCACCACCAGTACTCCTCCAGGGTCTCGCCCTTCCAGGCGAAGACCGGGACACCGGCCGGGTTCTCGGGGGTGCCCTCGGGGCCCACCGCGATGGCCGCGGCGGCGTGGTCCTGGGTGGAGAAGATGTTGCAGGAACACCAGCGGACCTCGGCACCGAGCGCGGTCAGCGTCTCGATCAGGACGGCGGTCTGCACGGTCATGTGCAGCGAGCCGGTGATCCGGGCGCCGGCCAGCGGCTGGGCGGCCGCGTACTCCTTGCGGATCGACATCAGGCCGGGCATCTCGTGCTCGGCGAGCTGGATCTCCTTGCGGCCGAACGGGGCCAGGGAGAGGTCGGCGACCTTGAAGTCACCGGTGGGGTTCGACGACATGCGGGGGCTCCTCGCTGCGTTGGGCCTGGGAACGGGTGTGCTGAGCTGCAGAGCGGCCGCGGGTGGGGCCCTCTGCTGCGGCACAATCCGTCGGAGGACCTCTCTCCCTCGACCCGCACCACGGTACGGCCCGACCGCCATCAGCAGCGACGTTTGGCTCTGCCGACGAATCTACACCGACCGGGCGGTGCGCCGGGGCGCACACACCCGGTTCCGGTCACGGCCGGGGCCGCGCCGGGATCAGTACGCCGAGGGGCCGGGGCCGCCGGGGGTGGCCTCCGGGTCGGGGCCCGCGGCGGCCTTCTCGGCGCTGTAGATGTCGGGCTCCAGGTAGATCGCCCGGGCGATCGGGACGGCCCGCCGGATCCGGGCCTCGGCCAGGTCGATGGCCTCGGCGATCCGGGCGGCGGTGTCGTCGGCGTGCACGCCGATCTTGGCGGCCACCAGGAGCTCCTCCGGGCCGACGTGCAGGGTGCGCATGTGGATCACGTCGGTGACCGAGTCGTGGTCCACCAGGGCGTCGCGGATCTGCGCGACGACGTCCTGGTTGGCCGACTCGCCGACCAGCAGGGACTTGGTCTCCACCGCGAGAACGACCGCGATCACCACCAGCAGGATGCCGATCGCCAGGGTGCCGATGCCGTCCCAGATCCCGTTGCCGGTGATCACCGTCAGGCCGACGCCGAACAGCGCGAGCACCAGGCCGATCAGCGCGCCGGTGTCCTCAAGCAGGACGACCGGCAGCTCCGGGGCCTTGGCCCGGCGGATGTACGAGGTCCAGCCGTGGGTGCCCTTGTCCTTGACCGCCTCCCGGTAGGCCGTCAGGAACGACCAGCCCTCCATCAGGATGGCGAAGACCAGCACGCCGACCGGCCAGTACCAGTTGTCCAGCTCGTGCGGGTCGTGGATCTTCTCGTAACCCTCGAAGCAGGCGAACAGGCCACCGACGCTGAACAGCACCACGGCCACCAGGAAGGCGTAGACGTAGCGCTCGCGCCCGTACCCGAACGGGTGCTGGGCGTCCGCGTCGCGGGCCGCGCGCTTGCCGCCGACCAGGAGCAACACCTGGTTGCCCGAGTCGGCGACCGAGTGGACGCCCTCCGCGAGCATCGAGGAGGAGCCGGAGAAGGCGAAGGCCACGAACTTGCTGGCCGCGATCGCCAGGTTCGCGGACAGCGCCGCGACCAGTGCCTTGGTGCCGCCTTCGGTACTCATGCTGGGGTCGGGTCCCTCCGACGGGGCCGGGGCAGTCCGGCCGTGGATTGTCGAGCGCACATTATCCCGGTGGCACCGACGGGCCTTCGTCCGCCCGCCGCTCCGAGAGGCAGCACCGGGCCGTCCGGGCAGAGAATCGGTTCGGGGCGGCGGGCCGCGGACCGGCCGGGCGAGGGGGGGCCGGAGCGGGCGGACGACGCGAGAGCAGGGACGGCCATGGCTGAGACCGGCGAGGCACCGAGGGCGGTGATCCTCACCGTCGACGACGACCCCGGGGTGTCCCGCGCGGTCGCCCGCGACCTGCGGCGCCGGTACGGCGGCGACCACAGGGTGGTGCGGGCGGAGACCGCGGCGTCGGCGCTGGACGCCCTGCGCGAGATGAAGCTGCGCGGCGACCTGGTCGCGGTGATCCTCGCGGACTACCGGATGCCGCAGATGAACGGCATCGAGTTCCTCGAACAGGCGATGGACGTCTACCCGGGGGCCCGCAGGGTGCTGCTGACCGCGTACGCGGACACCGGCGCCGCGATCGACGCGATCAACGTGGTCGACCTCGACCACTACCTGCTGAAGCCCTGGGACCCGCCGGAGGAGAAGCTCTACCCGGTGGTGGACGACCTGCTGGAGACCTGGCTGGCCTCCGACCACCGCCCGGTGCCGGAGACCAAGGTCGTCGGCCACCGCTGGTCGGCGCACTCCTCCGAGGTCCGGGAGTTCCTGGCCCGCAACCAGGTGCCCTACCGCTGGTACGCCTCCGACGAGCCCGAGGGGCGGCGCCTGCTGGCGGCCGCCGGCGAGGACGGCCTGCGGCTGCCGCTGGTGGTCACCCCGGACGGCGAGTGCCTGGTCGAGCCGGACGGAACGCAGCTCGCCGCCCGGGTCGGCCTGGCGACCGACCCGTCGTCCGAGTTCTACGACCTGATCGTCATCGGCGGCGGCCCGGCCGGCCTGGGCGCCGCGGTCTACGGCGCCTCCGAGGGCCTGCGGACCGTCCTGGTCGAACGCACCGCCACCGGCGGCCAGGCCGGTCAGAGCTCGCGGATCGAGAACTACCTGGGCTTCCCCGACGGGGTGTCCGGCGCGCAGCTGACCGAACGCGCCCGGCGCCAGGCCGCCAGGTTCGGCGCCGAGATGCTGACCGCGCGCGAGGTCACCGGGCTGGAGGTGAACGGCGCCTCGCGGACGGTGCGCTTCTCGGACGGCTCCGCGATCTCCGCGCACACCGTGATCCTGGCGACCGGCGTCTCCTACCGGCAGCTGGACGCCCCCGGGGTGGCCGGGCTCACCGGTCGCGGGGTCTACTACGGCTCCGCCCTCACCGAGGCGGCCGGCTGCGCCGGCAACGACGTGTACATCGTCGGCGGCGCGAACTCCGCCGGGCAGGCCGCCGTGTACCTCGCCAGGGGCGCCCGCTCGGTGACCGTCCTGGTGCGCGCGGACTCGCTGGCCCGGTCGATGTCGCACTACCTCGTCCAGCAGATCGCGGAGGTGCCGTCGATCGGCGTGCGCACCGCCACCGAGGTCGTCGAGGCGCACGGCACCGACCACCTGGAGCGGATCACCCTGCGGGACACCGCGACCGGCCGCACCGAGCAGGTCGACGCGCAGTGGCTGTTCGTGTTCATCGGCGCCGCGCCGCTGACGGACTGGCTGGAGGGCGTGGTGGTCCGCGACGGCCGCGGCTTCGTGGTCGCCGGGCCGGACCTGTCGCCCGGCGGGCACCCGCCCGCGTCCTGGCCGCTGGACCGGGCACCGTACCACCTGGAGACCAGCGTCCCGGGCGTCTTCGTGGCCGGCGACGCGCGGTCGGAGTCCGCCAAACGGGTCGCCTCGGCGGTCGGCGAGGGTGCGATGGCCGTGATGCTGGTCCACCGGTACCTGGAGCGACTGTGACCGCCGTGACCCCGCCGCCGGCCGGCTGCTCCCCCGAGGAGCTGCGCACCCTCTTCCTGTTCGAACGCCTCACCGCCGACCAGCTGGACTGGCTCTGCCGCGAGGGCCGGGTGGAGCGGACCGGGCCCGGCCCGGTGTATGCCGAGGGCGAGCCCGCGACCTGCTTCTACGTCCTGCTCGACGGCACCATCGTGCTGTCACGGCGGGTCGGCGCGGACGACATCGAGGTGACCCGGACCGCCCAGCGCGGGGTGTACGCGGGGGCCTTCCAGGCGTACCTCGGCGACCGGGTCCCGCAGACCTACACCAGCTCGCTGCGGGCGGCGACGCCCGCGCGCTTCTTCGTGCTGTCGGCCGGGGCGTTCGCCCGGATGATGAGCGAGTGGTTCCCGATGGCGGTCCACCTGCTCGAAGGGCTGTTCCTCGGTGCCCGGGTGACCCAGGAGGCGGTCGGCCGCCGGGAGCGGCTGCTCGCGCTCGGCTCGCTGTCGGCCGGCCTCACCCACGAGCTGAACAACCCCGCGGCCGCCGCGCTGCGGGCCACCGCGGCCCTGCGCGAGCGGGTGGCCGGGATGCGCCACAAGCTGGGCGCGCTGGCCACCGGCAGGTACCCGCAGGAGGGCATGGAGGCGCTGGTCACGCTCCAGGAGGACGCCGCCGACCGGGTCGCCGCCGCGAAGTCCGTCACGCTCGGCCCGCTGGAGGCCGCCGACCGCGAGGACGCCCTCGGCGACTGGCTGGAGGAGCGGGGCGTCGCCGACGGCTGGCAGCTCGCCCCGGCCTTCGTCCAGGCGGGCCTGGACAGCGACTGGCTCGGCCGGGTGGCGGCCACGGTCGGCGACGACCGGCTGGAGGGCGCCGTGCGCTGGCTGCACTACACCGTCGAGACCGAGCTGCTGATGAACGAGATCGAGGACTCCACCACCCGGATCTCGGTGCTGGTCGGCGCCGCCAAGCAGTACTCGCAGCTGGACCGGGCCCCGCACCGGGTGGTGGACGTCCACGAGCTGCTCGACAGCACGCTGCTGATGCTCGCCGGCA
The DNA here is from genome assembly GCF_044740765.1 of Kitasatospora sp. NPDC088346. NCBI lineage: Bacteria > Bacillati > Actinomycetota > Actinomycetes > Kitasatosporales > Streptomycetaceae > Kitasatospora > Kitasatospora sp. NPDC088346. The sequence continues at coordinate 32,456 of NZ_JBIURH010000056.1, read as the reverse complement.
AGATCCCGTCCGGGGTCGCGGTGGTCCGCGACTACGACCTGGGGCTGCCGAGGATCCCCGCCTACCCCGGGGAGCTCAACCAGGTCTGGACGAACCTGATCGACAACGCGCTCTCCGCGATGGCCGGGTCCGGCACCCTCACCGTCCGCACGGCCCGCGACCACGACCGGGTGCTGGTCGAGTTCGGCGACACCGGGCCCGGGGTGCCGGAGGAGATCCGCAACCGGATCTTCGAGCCGTTCTTCACCACCAAGCCGGTCGGCGAGGGCACCGGGCTCGGGCTCGACATCTCCTGGCGGATCGTGGTCAACAAGCACCACGGGGACCTGCGGGTCAGCTCCGAGCCGGGCGACACCCGCTTCCGGGTGCTGCTCCCGCTCGCCGACGCGGAGCCGGACGCCGTCGCGCCCGCTGCGCCCTAGCCGGCGAGGCCCAGGTAGACCGCGGCGAAGTCGGTCAGCCCGACCAGCTCGGCCAGCGCCTGCAACGGGTCCTCCAGGCTGGACGTGAACTCCGTCAGCCGGACCTCGTGGGCGTCGGCGAGCCGGCGGGCCCGGGTCACGCTGTGGCCGGCCTCGGTCAGCTCCTCCACACCGGGAGTGTGCCGCAGCAGCACCACCTGGAGCTGGAGCGCCTCGGGCTCGTCCACCCGGTCGCGGAAGAAGTCCTCCGGGTCGGAGCCGCCGCCGAGCCGGCCGACGAACATCCCGCGGTGCGCGACCAGCACCCGTGGCAGCAGGCCCGGCAGCGCGGGCAGCCCGGCGCGGTCCGCCAGCACCGCCGCGAAGCGCTCGGCGGCGGCGCCGGTCACCGGCCCGGCGCCCCACACCAGCGGCACCGTCCCGGAGAGCTGGGCGGCCAGGGCCTTGGCCGGGTTGGTGTACGTCTGGGCGTCCGGGCGGCAGCGGACGGCGACCTCGTCGAGCCGGTCCGCGGCGGCGTCCAGCGAGCCCGGCGGGAGCTGGGTGACGCCGGTCCGCTCGGCGAGCGCGAGCAGCGGGGTCAGGAAGGCCCAGAGGGCGGCCGGGTCCTCGGTCGGCAGGTCCGGCTCGTCGGCGCGCGGCTGGTCGCCGTCCTCGACGGTGCTCGGCGCGTACGGCAGGGGCAGGCCGCGGACCTGGAGGGCGGCCTCGGCCAGCGGGCTGTGCTCGGGCGCGATCACCGCGATCGCGCAGCCGCGGGTGTACGCCTGCTCGGCCAGCGAGATCAGGCCGCCCTCGATGCCCTGGGGGGAGGCCAGCACCACCAGGTCGAGCGGGCCGACCCAGCCCGGGAGCTGCCAGCCGAGGCCGGAGGTGAACTCCGGGCCGGCGGGCCGGGACTCGGCCGGGGGCAGCGACAGGACCTGGCAGTTCGGTACCGCGAGGGAGGCGAGCACCGCGCCCGCGGTCAGGACGCTCCCGCTGCCGGCGACCACGACCGTCCGGGGCCGCCCCTCGGGCCGCAGGCCCGCCAGGCCGGCCGCGTCGGCGAGCCGGGCCGCGATCCGGATCCGGGCGCCGACCGCGGCCAGCGAGAGCAGTGCGTGCTGCCGGTCGGCCCGCAGCAGGGCGGCCGGGTCGTCGAGCAGGGATTCGTCGAGCATGCGGCTGGCCTCCAGCGGGTGACCGGACGGGTGTCAGGAGGGGCGGCGGGCCTCGTCCAGGAGGAGTACCGGGATCCCGTCGCGGACCGGGTAGACCAGACCGCAGCTCTCGCCGGTGCAGCGCAGCTCGTGCTCCTCGCCCTGGCCGCTCTCGGTCAGCGGGGCGTGGCACTGCGGGCAGACCAGGATCTCCAGCAGGGAGGACGGCAGGCTCATGGCGTAGGGCTCCAGGTTCGTGCGGAGGCGGGCGGGTACGGCGGTGCCCCGACCGGTAGCCACACTACCTGCCGGGGCACCCGCGCAGTCAGCGCCTCGGCGATCTTTCCGCCGGGTCCGTCAGGCCCGGACCAGCGCCAGGACGGCGTCCCGCACCTCGGCCATCCGGGCCGGGTCCTTGGCCTCGACGTTGAGGCGCAGCAGCGGCTCGGTGTTGGAGGCGCGCAGGTTGAACCACCAGTCGCCGCCGGCGACGGTGAGGCCGTCGAGCTCGTCGACGGTGACGCCCGGCTGGTCACCCCAGGCGGCGCGGACGGCCTCGGTCCTGGCGTGCTGGTCGGCGACGGTGGAGTTGATCTCGCCGGAGGCGGCGTACCGGTCGTAGCGGGCGGTCAGCTCGGAGAGCGTGCCGTCCTGGCCGCCGAGGGCGGCGAGCACGTGCAGGGCCGCCAGCATGCCGGTGTCGGCGCGCCAGAAGTCGCGGAAGTAGTAGTGCGCGGAGTGTTCGCCGCCGAAGATCGCGTCGGTGCGGGCCATCTCCTGCTTGATGAAGGAGTGGCCGACCCGGGTGCGGACCGGCTCGGCGCCGAGCTCCTCGACCACCTCGGGGACGGTCCAGGAGGTGATCAGGTTGTGGATGACGGTCGGGCGGTCCTCGCCGGCCGCGCGGGCGCGGGCGATCTCGCGGGCGGCGACCAGCGCGGTGATCGCGGACGGCGAGACCGGCTCGCCGCGCTCGTCCACCACGAAGCAGCGGTCGGCGTCGCCGTCGAAGGCCAGGCCGAGGTCGGCGCCGGCCCGGACCACCCCGGCCTGGAGGTCGACCAGGTTCTTCGGGTCGAGCGGGTTGGCCTCGTGGTTGGGGAAGGTGCCGTCCAGCTCGAAGTACATCGGCACCAGGTCGAGCGGCAGGCCGGCGAAGACGGTCGGCACGGTGTGGCCGCCCATGCCGTTGCCGGCGTCCACGACCACCTTGAGCGGGCGGATCGCGGTCAGGTCGACCAGCGAGCGCAGGTGCGCGGAGTACCCGGCGAGGCTGTCCTGCGAGCTGAGCGTGCCGGAGACGGCGTCGGAGCCCGGGACGGTGACGGCGCCGTCGGCGTCCAGCCAGGACTCCACCAGCTCGCGGATCTCGTCCAGGCCGGTGTCCTGGCCGACCGGGGCGGCACCCGCACGGCAGAGCTTGATGCCGTTGTACTGGGCCGGGTTGTGGCTGGCGGTGAACATCGCGCCGGGCAGGTCCAGGTTGCCGCTGGCGTAGTACAGCTGGTCGGTCGAGCAGAGGCCGATCTCCACCACGTCCGCGCCGTGGGCGGCGGCGCCCTCGGCGAAGGCCCGGGACAGGCCCGGCGAGGAGGGCCGCATGTCGTGGCCGACCACGATCGCCGACGCACCCACCACCCGGACGAACGCCGCGCCGAACGCGCGGGCCAGGGACTCGTCCCACTGGTCCGGCACCACACCCCGGACGTCGTAGGCCTTCACAAGCTGCTTGAGGTCCCGCACCTGACTGCTCCTGATGTGTGTCTGCTCGGACGAAAGGGCAGCGTACCCGCAGTGGGAGGGGCCGATCGTGCCGAGCGGTGCCTCGGGGCGGTCAGTTGTCTGGCGAGCGCAGCACCCGGAGGTGGCCGCGGCGCCCGGACTCCCCCTGGTCGCCCGCGCCGGGGCGGCCCTGACGGGGCGTGCGGTCCTGCGGGCGTTCCTGCGGACGGGCGGCCTCGCGGACGGCGTTGGCGAGCGCTTCCAGGTCGTCGCTGCTGCGGCGCAGCGGGCCGGCGTCGGCGGCGAGCCGGACGACCTCCCAGCCGCGGGGCGCGGTCAGCCGCTCGGCGTGCTCGGCGCACAGGTCGTAGCAGTGCGGCTCGGCGTAGGTGGCGAGCGGCCCCAGGACGGCCGTGGAGTCCGCGTAGACGTACGTCAGCGTCGCGACGGCCGGTCGGCCGCACGCGGTCCGCGAACAACGACGTACAGAGCTCACGAGGGTGGACGGTACCGCACTCCCGCCGAGCCCGCGACGACCCGCCCCCGGTACGCGCGGTGTGTCGCCGTCACGCGGGGTGGCGGAATGGTCCACTTCCGGGCGGCCAAGGGCTACGCTCGACTCTGATATGGACAGCTCCGCACCCCAGCCCCCGGCGTCCCCGGCCGGGCCGCCGCGCCGCTCGCGGCACCGTGACCGGCACGGCCGCGGCCTGCGCGGGCCGTTGGCACCGCCTCAGGTGCCGATCTCGTTGACCCGCTCGGAGGTCTTCGACGACTACGTCCGCGAGTCGGTCGAGCGGCTGGAGCGGCGCTGGCCGCAGCTGGAGGAGGTCGAGTTCGCCGTCCTGGAGGTCCCGGTGCCCGCCGAGGGTGAGCCGGAGTCCGACGGCGTACCGCTCGGGCGGGTGATTCCGGCGGCGAAGGGCCGTCGCAGCCGGATCGTGGTCTTCCGCCGGCCGGTGGAGATCCGCGCGAAGTCGCGCGAGGACCGGGCCGCGCTGGTGCACGAGGTGCTGATCGAGCAGGTCGCCGAGCTGCTCGGGCTGTCCCCGGACGCGATCGACCCGCGGTACGGCGAGGACTGACACCGGGGTGCGACGCCGGCGGCCCGCCGCCCGGGGTCGGGTGGCGGGCCGCGGGCGGCGCTCGGCGCGGTGGCCGGGTCAGCGGTCCAGCAGCACGCCCGGGTCGCCCTGGGTGTGCGGCAGCCGCACCGTGCTGTGGTCGTCCGCGAACTCCTGGATCGTGAACATCGGCACGTCCTTGACCGGGATCGTGAGCATCCGGGCCGCCACCACGGGCCCGCCCGAGACGGTCTCCAGGGTCACGCCGAAGACGCCGTTGAGGCCGGCCGGGTCGGGGACGTCCAGGGCGACGGTGGCACCGGCCGGCACGGACATCTCCTTGGTGGCCGGGGTGCCGCCGCCGCTGCCCGCGGAGGTGGTGACGCGCACCTTGCCCTCCTCCTCGCCGGTCGAGGTCAGCAGCAGCTGGCTCTGGTTGCCGCCGCGGTTGTCCGCGATGCTCGCCCGGGCGCCGATCGGGGCCGCGCCGGACAGCCAGGCGGCGTCCGACTTGCCGTTCTTGGCCCGGTCGACCCGCACTCCGGCGATCACCGGGGTGGGGTGCGCCGGGTCGCTCGGGGTCAGCCGGATCGCGCCGACCTCGCCCCGGGTGACCACGCCCAGGTCGACGGCCTCCACCATGCCCGCCTTGACGTGCACGGTCTCGTGGCCGGCCGGGGTGAACCAGCCGTTCTTGCCGGAGACCTGGACCTTCAGGTCGGCGTCGTCCTCGCCGGGCGCGCCGACCACCAGCCGGGCGCCGGTCGCGTCGGCGGGCAGGCCGGGGATCACGACCCCGGAGGCGGGCGGCACGGAGGGCTGCAGCCAGTCCGCGGCCTTGCCAGCGTCCACGGCGTGCAGGCCGGCACCGACCCGGCCGCTACGCACCCGCACCTGCACCACCAGGTCGTCCACGCCCGGCGCCACCGAGCTGAGCCGCAGGGCGTCGGAGGTGCCGGGGGCGATCGCGATGCCGTTGGCGGCGTCGTTGTCGATCGGGCCCTTGGGGCCGTAGAGCTTCAGGTCGACCACGGCCGGGCCGGCGTCCGCGTTGACCAGGCTGACGTAGTCGACCCGGCCGGGCACGGTGCTGGCGCCGGCGAACCAGAAGCTGGTGCCGGAGGCGGCGCAGGTGACTCCGGACAGGCCGATGGACTGCGGATCGGTGACGGTGGTGGTCTGGGAGACCGCGAAGCCCGGCGCGAGCGCACCGGTGGCCACCGCGGCGGCGCCGGGCGCGAGGTCGCCGTTGAGGGCCGCACCGGTGGCCGGGACGCCCGCCTTGGTCAGCGGCAGCCGGGCCTCGGCGCCGGTGGCCGGTGCGTCGGCCGAGGCGCCGGCCGCCGGCGCGGCCGCGGGGGCCGCCCCGGCGGTCTGCGGGGTGACGTCGTTGAGCGCCGCGGCGCCGCCGGTGGCCGAGCCGCCGAGCGGGGTGTACGCGGTGAAGGCGGTGCTGCCGGTGACGCCGTGCAGCGGCTGCGGGCAGACCACGGACGTCCGCTCGACCTGGGCGGTGACGGCGCCGCCCGCCGTCCCGGCCGCGGTCGGGGCGACCGGGGGACGCAGCTCGGCGATGCCGAACACCACGCCGAGGACGGCGGCCCCCGCGAGCAGCGAACGGCCGGTCCGGCTGCCGCCGGCCAGCGCGCCGACGGCGAACTCGGGCTTCTTCAGCGCCGGGGCGGTGAGCTTGGGCGCCTTGAGGCTGGGCTTCTTCATCGCGGGTCAGCTCCCCGATCCGTGGTGGTGCGGGTGACCGCCGTTGCCGTAGGGGTCGTTGCCCTCGGGGTACGCCTGCGGGTAGCCGCCGCCCGGCGGCTGCTGCCCGGGCTCGGCCGGGTAGCCCGGGTACTCGGTGTAGCCGTACTGGGGGTACTGGCCGTACTGGTCGGGGTACTGCCCGTCGGGGTACTGGCCGTCGGCGTACTGCCCCTCGGCGTACGGGCCGCCGGCCGGCTGCTGCTGCTCCGGGTAGGCGGGGTAGCCGTACGGGTCGGCGGCGGGCTGGTACGGGTCGTTGCGGTACGGATCGCCGCCCTGGTACGGGTCGGAGGGGTACGGCACGGCCTGGTAGGGATCGGCCTGGTACGGGTCCGCGTACTGCTCGGTCTCGGGCGTGAAGTCCTCGACGGGCTCCGGCTCGCCGCCCGCCTGCGCCGGGATCGTGGCGTAGACGCCGGTCTCGGACTCGCCCTCGCCCTCCCCGCGCTCGGCCATCCGGCGGGCCCGGCGGCTGCCGGGGGCCGGGGCCTGCGCCTGGACGGCGGCGGCCAGTGCCTGGGCGGCGGCGACCTCCTCGGGGAGGTCGTCGTCGTTGTGGTTGCGGCGGCCGGGCAGGGCGAGCACCAGGACGGTGACGCCGAGCAGCAGCTGCAGGGCGATCCAGCCGGTGTGCGTCAGGCTGGAGTCGCGGGTGACGTCGAGCCGGCCGCCCTCGGCGGGCAGTCGGAAGCCCTGCGCCCAGCCGTCCAGGGTGACCGGCTCCAGCGGCTTGCCGTCCAGGGTGGCCTGCCACTTGGGGTCGGCCTGTTCGGCGAGGCGCAGCTGGCGGTCGGCCGGGCCCGCGGGGAGGTCGGTCCAGATGTCGTGCTCGCCCGCGGGCAGCGCCACCGGGACGCCCTTCGGGGTGACGATCACGGCCCGGGCGCCGGGTGCGCCGGTGATCTGCCAGAGCGCGACGCCGTTGCCCTGGTTGAGCCGGGTCAGGCCGGGGGTGGTGTCCAGGACGTCCCGGACCTTGGCGATCATCGGGTCCTTGACCTCGATGTACTCGACGCCGTAGCCGGCCAGCGCGGCCGCCTGGTCGCCGCCGGAGCCGGCCAGCAGCTGGCTGCTGAGCCGGGTGAGGTCGCCGCCGGCGTCGGTCTCGACGGTGCCCTCGGCCTGGCCGAGGCTCAGGCCCGCGCCGCGGACCAGGGCGTAGGAGACGGCGGACGCGTCGGCGGGCCCGGCCAGCACCAGGGTGCGGGCGCGGTCGGTGGTGCCGGCCTCCTCCGCGATGAACGCGGGGAGCTGCGGCAGCGCGCTGCGGGTCAGCGGGCCGTCGGCGCCGGCCACGGCCCACCACAGGGCGGTGCCGAACGGTGCCAGCACCGCACCGGCGACCACCACGGCGGCGACCGGCTGGCGCCAGCCGAAGGCGATGCCCGAGACGCGGGCGTTGGCGCCGTCGGCGCCGATCGCCGCGGCGGCCAGCAGGGCGACGCCGGTGAGCAGGGTGGCCGGGCCCGCCCAGGCGGCCGCGGCGGGGCCGCCGGAGGCCGGGGTGACGGCCGTGCCGGCCACCGCGACGGTGAACAGCAGGCCGGCGCCGGCGGCGGCCCAGGCCGCGAGCACCGCCCGGCGGCGGTCGGCGCGCAGCAGCGCGGCGAGGGCGGCGAGCACCACGCCCACCGACAGCCACACCGGGGGGACGCCGGCCCCGCCGGGGTTGACCAGGACCAGGCCGAGCGGCGAGGCGGACGGGCCGTTGAAGCCGGCCACCCCCGCCTCCAGCAGCAGCCGGGAGGGGTGCGCGAGGACGTGCAGCGACCAGGGGGCGAGCACCAGCACCGGCACGCCGAGGATCACCAGGATCCGCAGGCCGAGCAGGCGCAGCGCCTCGCCGCCGGAGCCGTACGCGCCGCCGCGCAGCACCGCGTGGGCCAGGGCGGCCACGCAGAGCGGGACGGCGATCGCCCAGGCGAGCGGGACGAAGGCGGTGCTCAGGGTGAGCATCAGCACCGTCATCCAGGTGGACCGCCAGCCGGGCCGGGCGCCCTTGGCCGCGGTCTCCTTCCGGATGCCGAGGCCGGCGCTGATCGCGGCGGCGCGGGCCAGCGGGGGCAGCAGCACGGCGAGGACCGCGGTGCCGATCCGGCCCTGGGCGAGCGCGCCGGTGGCCGCGGGCAGCAGGGCGTAGCTGGCGCTGGCCCAGGCGCGGACCAGCTTGGACTCGATCAGCGGGCGGGACACCAGGTAGGCGCTGACGGCCGCGAGCGGGATGGCGAGCACGACCAGCAGGGTCAGCGCCAGGTCGGCGTTGCCGAAGAGCAGCCAGGACAGCGCGGAGAGTACGGCCAGGTAGGGCGGGGAGGCCGCGGTGGAGCCGTTCCCGACGGGGTGCCAGGAGTCGGCGTACATCCGCCACAGGCCGGCGGCGCCGTCGGAGGCGGGCAGCAGGGCGCCGCCCTGGAGCAGACCGGAGCCGATCAGGCTGCGGCAGGCGACCAGCGCGAACAGCAGCAGCGCCGTGAAGAGCAGCGGTGCGGGCCGCTTGGCCAGCTTCTTGACCAGCGTGAACTGCTCGACCACCAGGTCGTCGGCGTCGTCGTCGCCGGGGCCGGACTCGACCGAGCCGTGCCGGCCCGCGCCCGGGTCCTCGCTGCCGCCGATGCCGAGCGAGCTGACGGCCTGCTCGACGGCGAGGCGGGCGGTGGCGCCGGGGCCCGGGAAGAGCGAGCGGTCGTCGCCGGGGTCGGCGGCCCGGGTGCGCTTGCGGCGTTTGCGGGCGGCCAGCAGCCGCGGCAGCCGGATCAGTTCGTGGCCGAGGCCGGCGATCTCGTCGAAGGCCTGCCGGGGGTCCTTGCCGACCAGGTTGGTGATCACCCGCAGCAGGGTGCCCAGCACCAGCCGCAGCAGGATGTACGGGAGCAGCGCGCCGCGGGTGTTGGCGAGCAGGGTGTAGACGGCGCCGGCCTTGTCCACCCGGTGCGGGTGGTCGGGGCCGCAGTCGATGGCGCGGCGTTCGCGGCTGGCGGCCTCGGCGTGCCGGAGCACGGCGTCGGGGGCGACCACGACCCGGTGGCCGGCGGCGTTGACCCGCCAGCAGAAGTCGGTGTCGTCGCGCATCAGCGGCAGTGCCCGGTCGAAGCCGCCGAGCTCCTCGAAGACGTCGCGGCGCACCAGCATGCCGGCGGTGGAGACGGCGAGCACCGGGCGGACCTGGTCGTGCTGGCCCTGGTCCTGCTCCCGGCGGTCGAGGCCGGTCCAGCGGCGGCCGGAGCGGGCGATGGTGACGCCGACCTCCAGCAGTTGCCGGCGGTCGTACCAGCTGCGCAGCTTGGGGCCGACCACGGCGGCGGTCGGGGTGGAGTCCGCGACCTGGAGCAGCCGGCGCAGCGCGTCCGTCTGGGGCTCGCAGTCGTCGTGCAGCAGCCAGAGCCACTCGACCGGGCGGGTCTCGCGCGGGCCGCCCCGGCCCAGGTCGTCCTCGTGGCCGAGCGGGTCGCCGTAGTCGTCCCAGCCGCCGGTGACCGGGTCGTAGCCGGACGGGTCGAGGCTGTACGGGAGGTCCTCGGCGCGCAGCGGCGCGCTGGCGGAGACGGCCTGGCCGACGGCGGTGCCGAAGCCCGCCCGGCGGCCGAGGACCAGCGGGCCGCTCTCCGGGAGCCAGTCGCCCAGGGTGTCCTGGAGCAGTTGCGGGGAGGTGTCGGTGGATCCGGTGTCGACGGCGAGGATGCGCTGCACCTGGCGGTCCTGGCCGAGCAGCCCGGCCAGCGCCTGCGGGAGCCAGCGGGCACCGTCGTGGGAGACGATCACGGCGGTGACGAGGTGGCGCGGGTACGCGGGCGGCCTGGCGGCGGCGAAGCCGCTCTGGTGGCTGTAGACGGTCATCGAGTGCGCGGGCCCCGGTTCCGGTGGGAGGGCGGTTGGTGTGCGGCGCCACCCGGGGCGGGCCGTTGGTCCGGGCACGGGTGGCGCAGCGCATGCCGGATGCCGGGCATCCGGATGGCGCACCACACTAACGGCTCAGGGTGGCCGCGATGCTCCCGGTCCTGGTGAAGATGTGGCCGGGAAAGGAGTACGGCATGCGAAAGCGCCCCACCGCTCGGGTGGGGCGCTGCCACGGGTGCGGGGCCGGGGGCCGCCGCGCGGGGATCCGGCCCCGGTCAGACCGCGCTCTTCTTGAGCCGGCGGCGCTCACGCTCGGAGAGGCCGCCCCAGATGCCGAACCGCTCGTCGTTGGCGAGCGCGTACTCCAGACACTCGGACCGCACCTCGCAGGCGAGGCAGACCTTCTTCGCCTCGCGGGTGGAGCCGCCCTTCTCGGGGAAGAAGGACTCCGGGTCGGTCTGGGCGCACAGCGCGCGCTCCTGCCAGCCGAGTTCCTCTTCGTCCTCTTCGATGCCCTCACCGATCAAAAGCTCAAAGAGCTCGCTCATCTGGCGCGCCTCCTCTGCCCCTCTTGGCGTCCCCGTGGTTGCCGTTGCCCGGAGCGGCGGAACGACACGAGTGAAATTACAGTTGCGTCACTCTGGCCCAGTCAAGCCGAGCTCTGGTATTGGGCCAAGGATTCACTCCCCGGAACCAAGCCGTTACGAATAGTCTACATATCCGGACAACCCGGACATTCGTAGCGACGGATGGCATATCGCCCCAGAACCACTCGCGGGCCGACGCGCCGTCAACGCCGACCGACCCGACCCCCTTCCGAGGGATGAGACGCGGGCGGCTCCGGCGCGGTTGCCTGGTCACCGGGCTGCCTTCCCGGCGATCTTCGCATCGAAACATAGAGGGTGATTTATCACCCCATCCGGCGGTTCAGTGGAGATGTGACCTGAATGTCCGCCAGCTCGGGTTGACACTTTCACCCCTCTTGCGGTCTCCTTGCACACATGTCAGAGTTCGCCGCCCACCGGAGCCGCCGCCAGGCCGCCCTCCGTCGCGCCGCGAACTCGCTCTGCTGTCGCCTCTGTTCCTGCTGTATCTAGGCGCCCGCGTCCCACCGCGCGCCGCCCAGGTAAGACCAGAGGCCGCCCGCGACAGTCCCCCTCGAACGTTCCGCGGACCCGGCTGACCCACCGAACCAGCCGATCCAAGGACGACCGACCGTGCGAATGCCCCGTATCCGCAAGCGCAACCGGGACCGTGCCAAGTTCTCGGTCCGGGCCGCGCACCGGCCCACCGCGGCCCCCAACGCCACCGCCTCCGCCCTCGCCTCTCTCGCGGCCGACCGCTGGGCCGACCGCTGGGCCGACGGTCTGAGCGACGTCTCCATCGCCGGCGACCCGCTGGCCTTCCCGCACCTCGCCCGCACCGACCTGCCGCAGCACCCCACCACCGTGGCGGGCTACGCCCGGCTGGTCCGGGAGATCGCCGCCGACCGCGACCGCTGGGCCCCGCTGGTCCGCTACGACGCCCTGACCCGCTGGTACGCCCGGCTGGAGACCGGCCCGGGCTACGAGGTCTGGCTGCTCAGCTGGCTGCCCGGCCAGAGCAGCGGCTTCCACGACCACGGCCGGTCCGCGGGCGTGATGACCGTGGTCGAGGGCGAGCTGGTCGAGCGCTCGCTGACCGACGCGGGCGAAGGCGCCCGGGTGCTCGCGCCCGGTAGCCGGCGGGTGTTCTCCGCCGGCTACCTGCACGAGGTGGTGAACGCCGCGCTGGAGCCCGCCGTCTCCATCCACCTCTACACGCCGGGCCTGGTGGAGATGAACCAGTACGGCACCGCCGCCCCCGGCCGGCAGGCCCAGCACGAGGACCGACGCCAGCACCAGGCCTGACGGGCCGCCACCGGACCGCCTGGCAGGATGAGCGCATGCGCATCGTGGCACTGGCAGGCGGAATTGGTGGGGCGCGCTTCCTGCGCGGGCTGAAGGAGGCCGTCGCCCCGGGGGACGAGATCACGGTCATCGGCAACACCGGTGACGACATCCATCTGTTCGGGCTGAAGGTCTGCCCCGACCTGGACACCGTGATGTACACCCTGGGCGGCGGCATCCACGAGGAGCAGGGCTGGGGCCGGGCCGGGGAGACCTGGTCCGTCAAGGAGGAGCTCAAGGCGTACGGGGTCGGGCCGGACTGGTTCGGTCTCGGCGACCGGGACTTCGCCACCCACATCGTCCGCACCCAGATGCTGGCCGCCGGCTACCCGCTGAGCGCCGTCACCGAGGCGCTGTGCGACCGCTGGCAGCCGGGCGTACGGCTGATCCCGATGAGCGACGACCGGGTCGAGACCCACGTCCGGATCACCGACGAGGCCGGCGCCCGGGCCGTGCACTTCCAGGAGTACTGGGTCCGGCTGCACGCCGCCGTGGCCGCCGAGGCGATCGTGCCGGTCGGCGCGGACACCGCGAAGCCGGCCCCCGGGGTGCTGGAGGCGATCGCCGCGGCCGACGTCGTCCTCCTCCCGCCGTCCAACCCGGTGGTCAGCATCGGGACCATCCTGGCCGTGCCCGGCATCCGGCAGGCCGTCACCGCGGCCGCCGCGCCGGTGGTCGGGCTCTCCCCGATCGTCGGCGGCGCACCCGTGCGGGGCATGGCCGACAAGGTGCTGGCGGCGGTCGGCGTGGAGTCCACCGCCGGGGCCGTCGCCCGGCACTACGGTCCGGACCTGCTGGACGGCTGGCTGGTGGACACCGCCGACCGGGACGCGGTCGCCGGTGTCGAGGAGGCGGGCATCGCCTGCCGCGCCGTCCCGCTGCTGATGACCGACGTCGCGGCGACCACCGCGATGGCCCGGGCCGCGCTGGAGCTGGCCGAGGAGGTCCGGGCGTGATCGCCCTGCATCCGGTCCACGGGCTGCCCGAGGTCGGCGCGGGCGCGGACCTCGCCGAACTGATCGCGAAGGCCGGCGAGTTCGAGGACGGCGACATCCTGCTGGTCACCTCGAAGATCGTCAGCAAGGCGGAGGGCCGCCTCCTGCGGGCCGACGACCGGGAGGCGGCGATCGACGCCGAGACCGTCCGGGTGGTCGCCCGGCGCGGGACCACCCGGATCGTCGAGAACCGCAACGGGCTGGTGATGGCCGCGGCCGGCGTCGACGCCTCCAACACCGCGCCGGGAACCGTCCTGCTGCTGCCCGAGGACCCGGACGGCTCCGCCCGCGCCCTGCGCACCCGGCTCCAGCAGCTCACCGGCCGCCGCCTCGCCGTGGTGATCACCGACACCTTCGGCCGCCCCTGGCGCAACGGCCTCACCGACGTCGCCATCGGCGCGGCCGGCCTGCCCGTCCTGGAGGACCACCGCGGCCGCACCGACAGCCACGGCAACCAGCTGGCGATGACCGTCACCGCCACCGCCGACGAACTCGCCGCCGCAGCCGACCTGGTGAAGGGCAAGGCCACCGGCACCCCGGTCGCCGTGGTGCGCGGCCTGGCCGGCCTGGTCACCGTCGAGGACGGCGAGGGCGCCCGGGCGCTGGTCCGCTCCCCCGCCGAGGACATGTTCCGGCTCGGCACCAGCGAGGCCGTCCGCGAGGCCGTCACCCTGCGCCGGACCATCCGCTCCTTCACCGCCGAACCGGTCGACCCGGCCGCCGTCCGCCGCGCGGTCGCCGCCGCCGTCACCGCGCCCGCCCCGCACCACACCACGCCCTGGCGCTTCGTGCTGCTGGAGAGCGCCGCGGTGCGCACCGCGCTGCTGGACGCGATGCTCGCCGCCTGGCAGCGCGACCTGCGCGAGCTCGACGGCTGGGACGGGGAGAAGGTCGCCCGCCGCACCGCCCGCGGCAACGTGCTGCGCGACGCGCCGTACCTGGTGGTGCCCTGCCTGGTGATGGACGGCTCGCACGCCTACCCGGACCCGCGCCGGGCCGCCGCCGAGCGGGAGATGTTCACCGTGGCGATCGGCGCGGCCGTGCAGAACCTGCTGGTCACCCTGGCCGGCGAGGGGTACGGGTCGGCCTGGGTCTCGTCCACCATGTTCTGCCGCGACACCGTGCGCGGGGTCCTGGACCTGCCCGCCGACTGGGACCCGATGGGCGCCGTCGCCGTCGGCCGCCCGGCCGAGGCCCCCCGGCACCGGCAGCCGCGCGGTGCCGAGGAGTTCGTCACGGTCCGCTGACGTCCCGCCGCCCGCACCCGCCGCAGCCGCCTCAGCGGCCCCGGTGGTCGTCCGGGGTGAGGCGCGGGCCGTAGCGGGGGGCCCGGGCGCCGGTCAGCAGGAGCAGCCGGCAGACCCGGTGGCGGTGCGGGCGGTAGGGCTCCAGCAGGGCGAGCATCTGCTCGTCGTCGCTGCGGGGCCGGCCGGCCAGCGCCCAGCCGACCAGGTCCGGCAGGTGGTAGTCGCCGACCGGGACGGCGTCCGGATCGCCGTTGCTGCGCTGCAGGGTCTCGGCCGCCGTCCAGGCCCCGATGCCGGGGACGGCGGTCAGCCGGGCGAAGGCCTGCGGTGCTTCGAAGCCGGCGGCCTCCTCCAGCCGGGCCGCCAGCCGGGCCGCGCGGACGACGGTGGCCGAGCGCTTCGGGTCCACCCCCGCCCGGTGCCACTCCCAGCTCGGGATCAGCGCCCACTCGCGGGCGGAGGGCGCGACCCGCAGCCCCTCCAGCGGGCCCGGCGCCGGGGTGCCGAAGTCGCGCAGCAGGATCCGCCAGGCACGGTACGCCTCGTCGCCGGTGACCTTCTGCTCCAGCACCGCCGGGACCAGCGACTCCATCACCAGGCCGGTGCGGCCGATCCGCAGCCCCGGGTGGGTGCGCTGGACCTCCCGCAGCGGCCCGGGCGGCAGCACCAGCCCCGACGGGTCGTCGGCCGCGCCCAGCAGCGCGGGCAATTGCCCCAGCAGCCAGTCGGCGCCGGGGCCCCAGGCCCGCCCCTCCACGCCGTCGCCGGACAGCGCGATCCGGAGGGTGCCGGGCCCGGCCGGCGTGCGGGAGGCCCGCCAGACCGCGCCGTCACCGGTGGTCCGGAAGGCGGGGTCCGCGGGCCCCCGGCGCAGCGGGAACAGGATCGCGGGCAGGTCGAGCGGGAATCCCGGCCGCCACCGCCGTACCGTGCCCGGCATCGCCGTCACCTCTTCCGCCGTCCGGACCACCTGCCGTCCGGACCACCTGCTGTCCGGACCGACCGCCGTCCGGGCCTTCCGCCGTCCGGAGTCGGGCCACCGGAACGATACGCCCGCGGCGCGGCCGGCTCAGCGGCCCTGGAGCTTGGCCGCCCGGCTGCGGATGTCGCCGAGTCGGCTGTAGAGGGTGCCTCCCGGGCACTCGGTGGCGAAGGCGTCCCGGTGACCGGAGATCGTTTTGAAGCTGACCGAGGTGCCCTTCTTGTACCTGCTGCCGTCGGAGGCGGAGACCAGCGTGGTCGAGCCGGCGGCGTCCTGGTCGGTCAGGCCGAGCTTCCAGGCGGCGATCTTGACGATGCCGTCCTGCTGGGCCTGCGGGGCGCTGGCGGAGCCGAAGCTGCCGATCGCGGCGACCCCGGAGCTGGCGGTGTTGAAGCCAAGGGTGTGGGCGCCGAGCACCGGCTCGATCACCCCGCCGGCCCGGCCCTCGAAGATGGTGCCGCAGCGGTCGACCAGGAAGTTGTAGCCGATGTCCCGCCAGCCGTTGGACTGCACGTGGTACAGGTAGATGGAGCGGATGATCGCGGCGCTGTCGGAGCAGGAGTAGTCGTTCGCGGTGTCGGTGTGGTGGACGAAGACGGCCTTCACGGGGTCGGTGTAGACGAAGCCGGGCTCGCGGATGGACTCGTCCGCGCCCCAGCCCGAACGGGTGACGATGCCGGGACGCGGCCCGGGGTGTTCGACGGACGGCAGGACCCGCTCGGCGGCGGTGGCGGACGACCCGCCGGACGCGGTGACGGCGGGGCCGCTGCCCGGGTCGACCAGCTCGGCCCGCAGGCCGGCCGGCAGCGGACGGCCGGCGCTGTGCACCCGGACGGCGACACCGTTGCTGGTGCCGACCCACAGGGGTGCGGTCGACCCGCGGCCGATCGGCTCGTCGGGGCGGTCGTCGGCCTCGACGTCGAGGTCGCGCCAGCCGCTCCACCGCCCGGTGGCGGCATTGCGGGTGCGGACCTGGACGGTGCCCTCCAACTGGGCGGTCGGGTCGTCCCAGCTGACGCCGACCAGGGCGAAGGACTTGGTGGACTGCGAGTCGAGACTGCGATCGGCGCCGTCCGCGGGGCCGCCGCTGCGTCGACTCTCGGTCAGGGGAAGGGCCGTCACCCCGCCCGGCGCCGCCCGGCTCTCCCCCGGGATCGCGTCCGCACCGGCGGCCACGGAGGGGAGGAGCAACAGGACGGAGGAGCCGGCAGCGAGCGCGGCGAACTGAGTAAACCTCATGAATCGGATATTGACGGCAAATCACTCATCCCGCCACGTCGAGCAACGCCGGTGATCACCCTCCCGGCGGAGCACTCCGAGGCCGTAGGCTGGACCGCACCATGACTGCGCCTTTCGCTGCCGACGCCCGTACCCCCGCCGAGCTGCTGAACGCCTATCTGCGACCCGGGCCCAACGATGCCGACTCCTCCCGCCCCCTGGTCACCTTCTACGACGACTCGACCGGCGAACGCGTCGAGCTGTCCGCGAGAACCTTCGACAACTGGGTGGCCAAGACCGCGAACCTCCTCCAGGACGAGCTGAACGCCGGCCCCGAGGACCGGGCCGCGCTCCTGCTGCCCGCCCACTGGCAGACCGCCGTCTGGCTGCTGGCCTGCTGGTCCGTCGGGGTCACCGTGATCCCCGGCGGCGAGCCGGCCGACGCCGACCTGGTGGTCAGCGGCCCGGACGGCCTCACGGCCGCCGAGGCCTGTACCGGCGAACGGGTGGCCCTCGCACTGCGCCCGCTCGGCGGCCGCTTCCCGCAGCGCCCGGACGGCTTCCTCGACTACGCCGCCGAGGTGCCGGGCCAGGGCGACCGCTTCGCGCCGTACTCCCCGGTCGACCCGCAGGCCCCCGCCCTGGAGACCAGCACCGACGGTCTCCCGCTCAAGCTGACCGGCGAGCAGACCGTCGAGCTGGCCCGGGCCGGCGCCGCCCGCCTCGGTCTGGGCCCCGGCGACCGGGTGCTCAGCACCCTCTCGTACGAGGACTGGACCGGCCTGGAGGCGGGTCTGCTGGCCCCGCTGGCGGCCGGCGCCTCGGTGGTGCTGTGCCGCAACTCGGACCGGCTGACCTCCGACCAGTGGGAGAAGCGGATCGAATCCGAACGGGTGACTCTGCGGCTGAGCTGATCCGGACCGCCGCGCCGGGGTACGGATCCCGGCGATGGCAGTGGAGCAGGAGGACGGCGAGCGCCCCCCGACCCCCCAGGGAGAGGGGCGCCGCCGTTTCCTGCGGCGGCACTGGCTGGCCCTGCTCGCCGGACTGCTGTCCGTGCTGCTGCTCCTCGGCGGCACGCTGGCCTGGCTCGCGTACCGCAAGCTGAACGGCAACATCGAGACCGACGCCGCCACCGTCACCCTGCTCGGACCGGAGTCGGACCGTCCGACCCGGACGGCGGACACCGCCGAGAACATCCTGCTCATCGGCAGCGACGACCGCAGCGGCGCCAACGGCGCGTACGGCTCCACGGCCGGGCAGCGTTCGGACACCGTGATCCTGCTGCACCTGGCGGCGGACGGGCGGCGGGCCACCGCCGTGTCCGTCCCGCGCGACGTGATGGTCACCGTGCCGCCGTGCGAGCTGCCGGACGGCACCCGGACCCGGGGCGGCCTCGCGCAGTTCAACGCGGCCTTCGACACCGGTGGCCCGGCCTGCACCATCCGGACCGTCGAGCAGCTGAGCGGCATCCGGATCGACCACCACATGATCGTCGACTTCACCGGGTTCAAGCGGATGGTGGACGCGGTGGGCGGGGTCGAGGTCTGCGTCCCCACCGAGATCCACGACCGGGACGCCCACCTGGACCTGCCGGCCGGACGGCAGCTGCTGCACGGCGAGCAGGCCCTCGGCTGGGTGCGGGTCCGCGAGAGCCTGGGCAACGGCAGCGACACCGACCGGATGGGACGTCAGCAGCAGTTCCTGGCCGCGCTGATCCGCAAGGTGCAGTCGCAGGGCGTCCTGCTCAACCCGACCAGGCTCTGGCCGCTGCTGGACGCCGCGACCTCCTCGATCACGGCCGACCCCGGGCTGAGCCGCCTCGGCGCGCTGTACGACCTGGCGCAGCGGCTGCGCTCGATGGCGCCCTCGGACATCGTCTTCCTCACCACTCCGCGGCGGCCCTACCGCTTCAACGCCAACCGGGACGAGTTCGTCCAGCCGCAGACCGACCAGCTCTTCGCGGCGCTGCGGGCGGACCGCGTGGTGGCGGTCCGGCCGAGCGCCGGCCCGAGCGCCGAGCAGAGCGGTGGATCCGGCGCACGCCCCGCGCCGGATCCGAGCGCCGGGCCCGGCCCGAGCACCGGCCGCACGCCCGGCCCGACGCCCCGCCCGACGCCCGGTGTGACCCCGGCGCCGACCGCCGGCAGCGGGCCGGGCACCCCCTCCGGCACCGGCGCCCCCGGGACGCCGGCACCGCTGGAGGGCCGGACCGCCGACCAGCCGGACGCCTGCGCGGCCGGCTGAGCCGCCGCCCGGTTGGGAACGTTATGTGAAGGCGGCCCAGGTGATTTCGCCCCTTTCGCCACAGATCGCACGTGTGGCAGCTGTCACACCGTGACCAATCCGGCGATGCCGCTCGTCTAGGGTGTCCGGGGTGAACAGCGGACACCGGCATCCGAACCACCTCGCGGACCCGTTCCCCCAGGAGGTCGACCCGGCCGATCAGTGGGTGCTCGACCCGCAGACCGGCGAGTTCCGCCTGAACCTGGACGGTCCCCCGCTGGCCGGTGTTCCGGCCCAGCCCGGTCCGGGACGGGCCGCCGCCCGGGCCCGCACCGCCGAGCCCGGCACCCGCCCGGCCCCGGGGCCGCAGGCCGAGCCCGGCCCCGAGGGCGGCGGCCGGGCCGCCCGCCGCCGCAACAGCCGCTCCAAACCTCGTGGCCGCCGCGCCCTCAAGTGGACCGCCGGCGTCGCCGCCCTCGTCCTGGTCGCCGGCTGCGGCGGCGCCTACTACGCCTACCAGCACTTCAACGGGAACATCAGCTCCGTCGAGGTGCAGGTGGGCAGCGAGGCCGAGCGCCCGCCGGCCGTCGGGGACGCGCTGAACATCCTGGTCATCGGCACCGACAGCCGGGTGGGCCTGGGCCGTGAGTACGGGGACGAGGGCAGCGCCGGGCACGCCGACACCACCCTGCTGTTCCACGTCGCCAAGGACCGCAGCAACGCGACGGTGATGAGCATCCCGCGCGACCTGATGCTGCCGATCCCGGAGTGCAGGACCGGCACCAAGAAGATCCCGGGCAGCGCCCGGGCGATGTTCAACACCAGCCTCGGTCAGGACGGCCGGGACCCGGGCTGCACCTGGATGACGGTCGAGCAGACCGCGAAGATCCGGATCGACCACTTCATGATGGTCAACTTCGACGCGGTGAAGAGCCTGTCCACCGCCGTCGGCGGGGTCGAGGTCTGCGCCGCCAAGGACATCAACGACCCCGACTCGCACCTGACGATGACCAAGGGCAAGCACGTGGTGCAGGGCGAGGACGCCCTCGCGTTCGTCCGCACCCGGCACGCGGTGGGCTTCGGCGGCGACCTGACCCGGATCCCGCTGCAGCAGCAGTTCATCAGCTCGATGATCCGGAAGATCAAGAGCAGCGACACCCTGACCAGCCCGACCAAGCTGTGGAGCCTGGCCGACGCGGCCACCAAGGCGCTCACCGTCGACTCCGGCATCGGCAGCGTGGACAAGCTCAAGGACCTGGCACTGGAACTGAGCAAGGTCGACACCAAGAACATCACCTTCACCACCGTGCCGGTGCTGGACGACCCCAAGGACCAGGGCCGGCTGGTCCTCAAGCAGCCCGAGGCCGGGCAGCTGTTCTCGATGATCGCCAACGACCGCTCGCTGACCGAGGTGCAGCAGGCCGCCGACGCCGCCGCCGCCCCGAGCGAGGCGCCCTCCCCGGCCGCCCCCGCGGCGCCGAGCGGACCGCCCGTGGACGAGGCGGCCGTCCGGGCCACCGTGCGCAACGGCACCGGGCAGGCGCAGCAGGCGGCCAAGGCCGTCACCCTCCTCCAGGGCAAGGGCTTCACCCGGGCCGCCACCGGCGGCAACGCCGAGGCGGCGGCCACCAGCACGGTGTCGTACCCCGCGGGCAAGGCCGACCAGGCCAACGCACTGGCCGCGGCGCTCGGTCTGCCGGCCGCCGCCGTCCAGCAGAGCTCCAAGCTCGGGCCCAAGGACTCCCTGGTGGTGGTGCTGGGTCAGGACTACACGGGCGGTGGAACGGCGGCCGCGGCCGCCGTTCCGACCGAGGCCCCCAAGGACCTCCAGCGGGTCCAGGCGGACGACACGAACGTCTGCGCGAAATAAAGTTCGTTCCGACTGCACACCATTCCCACCTCTCGCGC
Source organism: Kitasatospora sp. NPDC088346 (assembly GCF_044740765.1). Taxonomy (NCBI): domain Bacteria; kingdom Bacillati; phylum Actinomycetota; class Actinomycetes; order Kitasatosporales; family Streptomycetaceae; genus Kitasatospora; species Kitasatospora sp. NPDC088346. The sequence goes on along the minus strand of NZ_JBIURH010000056.1, from coordinate 12,007 downwards.
GTGTATACGAGTGGGGCCCACGGTCCGGGGCCCGCTCGGACGACGGGGGGCAGGTATGGACGAGGGCACGACGGCCGGAGGCGGCCGCGCCGCCGCCCGGCGGGCGGCGGGGCGTCGCGGGCGGCGCCGGCGACGGGCCCGGCGGACCGGTGTCCGCCGGTGGCTCAAACCGGTGGCGCTGAGCACCACCGCCTTCGTGGCGGTGAGTTGCGGCGCCGGCTACCTCTACCTCAGGCACCTGGACGCCAACATCCAGCACGCGCCGCTCGGCGCGGGCAACCCGCCGCCGCCGGCCGGCCAGGCCGACGCCGAGGGCCGGGTGGCGATGAACATCCTGATCATCGGCACCGACAGCCGCAAGGGCCTCGGCGGCGGGTACGGCGACCGCGAGAACACCGGCGCCGGCAACAACGACGTCAACATCGTGCTGCACGTCTACCCGGACAAGCGCGCCGCCGTCGCCCTCGACCTGCCCCGGGACACCCTGATCGACCTGCCGAAGTGCACCGACCCCGGTGGCCGGAGCTACCCGGCCAAGACCCACCGCCCACTGAACGAGGCGCTCGGCCGCGGCGGACCGGGCTGCGTCCAGGACACCGTCCAGTCCATCACCAAGCTCAAGATCGACCACTACGTGCTGGTCAACTTCCAGGGCGTCAAGGACATCACCGACGCCGTCGGCGGCGTGGACGTCAACCTCTGCCAGCCGATCAGGGACCGGGACTCCGAGCTCGACCTCCCGGCGGGCCAGAACAGGCTCAGTGGCGAGCAGGGCCTGCAGTTCGTCCGGACCCGGCACGCCGTCCAGGACGGTTCCTCGCTCGGCCGGTTCGCGATGCAGCGGGCGTTCCTCTCGGCCCTGCTGAGGAAGGTCACCGACCAGGGCACCCTGCTGGACCCGACCAAGGCCTTCCCGATGATCGACGCCGCCACCAAGTCGATCATGGTGGACGACCCGATCGCCGGTACCACCAAGCTCGTCGGCCTGGCCCACGGCCTGCGCAACATCAAGCCCGCAGAGGTCAGCTTCGTCCAGCCCCCGATGGCCTTCACCCCCGACGAGCAGGACCGGGACCTGCGGCAGAAGGCCAAGTTCGTCCAGCCCGGCGCCGACCGGCTGTTCGGGATGATCCTCGCCGACCGGACGCTGAACGGCACCGAGGACCACACCGGCGGCGCGGACCAGGCCGCCGTGCCCTCCCCCGCCACGCCCGCCGCACCGGCCGCGCCGGCCGCTCCGGCGGTGGACCCGGCCACGGTCACCGTGACGGTGCTCAACGGCACCCCGCAGTCCGGCCTGGCCGTCGGCACCAGCGACCGGCTCACCGCCCTGGGCTACCACTCCTCGCCCGGCACCGGGGCCGGGAAGAACGTGCGGACCAGCGGCGTCCGTTACCCCCGGGCCGACCAGAAGGCGGGTGCGCTCGCCGTCGCCGCGGCGCTCGGCCTGCCCGCGGAGGCCGTGACGGCGGGCGGCACCGGCCGGGCCGTGGTGGTCACCCTCGGCACGGACTACCGGCCGGACGCCGGCGGCAGCACCCCGGCGGCGCCCGCGGCCGCCCCCGCCGCGGTGCCCTCCGACGTCAGCGTCCACCAGGGGGACGAGAGCACGTGCGTCCAGGGCTGGACGGGGACGCACTGACCGCGGGTCAGGACACCGGCGCGAGCAGCCCGTCGCTCTCCAGGTACTCCTCGCCGGTGCGCGGGCAGCGCCACCGCCCGCCGCCGGCGTCCTCCAGCGGCTCGCCGGCCCGGCCCACCCACTTGATCCGCCGCGCAGGCACCCCGGCGACCAGGGCGAAGTCGGGAACGTCCCGGTGCACCACCGCACCGGCCGCCACCAGGGCCCAGCGCCCCACCGTCACCCCCGCGACCAGCACCGCCCGGCCGCCGATCGAGCAACCCCGGCGGAGCGTCACCCCGCGGGCGTGCCAGTCGTCGCCGCGCTTGAGCCGGCCGTCCACGTCCACCGAACGCGGGTACAGGTCGTTGGTCAGCACCGCCGCCGGGCCGATGAACACCCCGTCCTCGACCACCGCGGGCTCGTACACCAGGGCGTGGTTCTGCAGCTTGACCCGGTCGCCGATGCGCACCCCGGGGCCGACGTAGGCACCCCGGCCGATGATGCAGTCGGCCCCGATCTCGGCGTCCTCGCGCACCTGCGCCAGGTGCCAGACCGTGCTGCCCGGGCCGATCGCCGCCCGCTCGTCCACGTCCGCACTCGACTCGATCCGGACGTCCGCCCGGGCCGGCGCCCCCTCAGCAATCCCCATGGCGGGGACGATAGCGCCCCGGGCACCGGGCCCGGGGCGTTATCGGCGAGTCGGCTCAGCTGTTGTCGGCGGCCGGCGTCATCGGGGCCGGGGCGGTGCTCGCGATCACCCGGCGGGCCAGCGAGCGCGGCGAGGTGAGGAAGCCGAATCCCCAGCTCATGTGCATGGTGACGAGCGCCACCGGCAGCTGCATCCGGGCCTTGGCGGACATCCCGCGGGCCTGCAGTGCCGAGCCGCCGAGGATGGCGGCCAGGTAGCCGAACGGGACGGCCAGGAAGGCGGGGTGCACGGCGGCGCCGAGCACCAGGCCCGCGACCACCGCGGTCAGCGCGACCGGCGGCGCGAGGTAGCGCAGGTTGACCGAACCGCGGTGGTACCGGGTCACCACCCGGCGCCAGCGCCCGTAGTCCTTGTACTGCTTCGCCAGCGCCCGCACGCTCGGGCGCGGCCGGTAGGTGACCCGCAGCTGCGGGCTGAACCAGATCAGGCCGCCGTCCTGGCGGATCCGGTAGTTCAGCTCCCAGTCCTGGGCGCGGATGAACTCCTCGTTGTAGCCGCCGGCCTTCTCCAGCACCTCACGGCGGAAGACGCCCAGGTAGACGGTCTCCGCCGGGCCGGCCAGTCCGCCCGTGTGGAACGCCGAGTTGCCGACCCCGATCTTCGAGGTCATGGCCGCGGCGACCGCCTTCTCCCACTCGGTCTCGCCCTCGGCGTGCATGATGCCGCCGACGTTGGCGGCGTCCATCTCGTCGAGCAGCCGGACGGCGGTGCCGATGTAGCCCGGGGTCAGCAGCCCGTGGCCGTCCACCCTCACCACCACCGGGTGGCTGGAGCCGCGGATCGCGGCGTTCAGCCCGGCCGGGGTGCGGCCGGTGGGGTTGGGCACGGTGCGCACCCGGGGGTCGGCGGCGACCAGCTCGGCGGCGATCTCGTCGGTCCGGTCGGTGGACGGACCGAGGGCGATCACCACCTCCAGCTCGCCCGGGTAGTCCTGTTCCAGGATCCGGCGGACGGCGGTACGGAGGTGACGTTCCTCGTTGAGCACCGGCATGATCACGGAGACCGCCGGCAGCTCCTCAGCAGCCTTGGTGTTCATCGCGCCCCACCGTACCGGCGCGGGGTCGCCGTTGTCAGATGGGGGTTGGCGCTGACGTCCCACCGCGGCGATCCGGCTTCGCCCCGACGCGCGGCGCGCCCTGGGCCGCCGTTCGCCGGGCCGCCCCTACCATCCTGAGGATGCCCTCCACGCCAGCGCGCCGAAGCCGCCCGCCCCGCAGCCGGTGGGGCCAGTGGGCGGCGGGCGCCCTCTCGCTGGCGGTCCTGACCGCCTCGGGCGGGGGCTGGGCGATGGTGCACGGCGTCAGCGCCTCGATCGGCCGGGTGGACGCCTTCAGCGGCGACCACGAACGCCCCGAGGACGACGGGGCCATCACGTTCCTGCTGGTGGGGACGGACGAGCGCGAGGGCATCCCCGCGGCCACCCTGAAGGACGTCCTGCACGCGGGCGGCGAGTCCTGCCACTGCACGGACACCATGATGCTCGTCCAGCTCGCCGGGGACGGCGGCCGGGCCACCGTGATCAGCATCCCGCGCGACTCCTACGTGGACATCCCCGCCCACCAGGACCTGGCGACCCGCCGGCAGGTGCCGGCCGGCAAGGGGAAGATCAACGCGGCCTTCGGGATGGGCGGCGCGGCCCTCACCGTGCAGACCGTGGAGCAGAACACCGGCCTGCGGATCGACCACTACCTCCAGGTCGACTTCCTCACCTTCGTCAGCACCGTGGACGCGGTCGGCGGGGTGGACGTGTGCAGCGCCAAGCCGCTCAGGGACGAGTACTCGGGCCTGGACCTGCCCGCCGGCAAGACCCGGCTGGACGGGGCCGGCGCCCTGAAGTACGTCCGGGCGCGCTACGTCGACGGCAGCGCCGACCTGGGCCGGATGCACCGCCAGCAGAAGTTCCTCGCCCAGCTGCTCCGGCAGACCACCGCCGGGGACACCCTGCTCGACCCGGCCAAGCTGGCCCGGGTCACCGACACCGTCCTGCGGTCGGTCAAGGCCGACCAGGACCTGAGCAGCGAGGACCTGATCCGGCTGGTCGGCCGGCTCAAGGACCTCTCGGCAGCCGAGGCCGACTTCACCACCGTGCCGCTGGCCGTGGTCGACCACCAGGTCGCCGGCTGGGGCTCGACGGTGCTCTGGGACCGTCCCGCCGCCAAGGTGCTGTTCGACGCGGTGCGGCACGGGCGGCCGCTGACCGAACGGCCGGGCCACCCGCCGGCCACCGCCACCGCCACCGCCACCGCCGCGGGCCCTGCCGCCACTGCCGCTGCCGCTGCCGGCACCGTGCCGCCCGGGCAGATCCATGTCCGGGTGCTCAACGGCACCGGGGTGCAGGGCCTCGGCGCCCGGGTCGACACCGACCTGCACGCGGCGGGCTTCGCGACCACCGGAACGCCGGGCAACGCACCCGCGGCGGCCCGGACCACCGTGCGCTACGACCCGCGCTGGGAGGAGTCGGCACGGACGGTCGCGGCGGCCCTGCCGGGCGCCGAGCTCCTCGCGGTGGCGGATCTGGGGGCGACCGTCGAGGTCGTGGTCGGCGGCGACCACCACGGGGTCGCGGAGGTGCCGGCGACCGCGCCGCCCCCGGCCCCCTCCGCGCCGTCGACCTCCGCGCCGTCGACCGCCACGCCGGCGCCCGTACCGCCCGGTCCGTCGGTGGCCCGTCCGTCGGTGGCCGGTCCGTCGGTGGCCGCCGAGACCGGCTCGGAGATCAGCTGCCCCTGAGCGCCGTCCGGCGCCGGGCACGGCCGAGGGGCCGGGCACACGGCCCGGCCCCTCGGTGGTGCGGTGGTGCGGATCAGTCGGTGGCGATGGCCGCCAGGACGTTCATCCGGCCGGCCCGGAAGGCCGGGACGAGCGCCGCGAGCAGGCCGATCACCGCCGAGGCCACCAGGATGGACACGATCGTCCCGGTCGGAACGGTCAGCACGTCCAGCCCCTGGTCCGCCAGCACCCTGCGGGCGGTGACGCCCCAGGCGAGGCCGAGGCCGCAGCCGAGCAGGGCGCCGAAGACCGCGATCACCACGGACTCCAGCCGGATCATCCGGCGCAGCTGGCGGCGGGAGAGGCCGATCGCCCGCAGCAGGCCGATCTCCCTGGTCCGCTCGACCACCGACAGGGCGAGGGTGTTGATCACGCCGAGCACGGCGACCGCGATGGCGAGGCCCAGCAGGCCGTAGACCATGTAGAGCAGCTGGTTGACCTGGCTCTGCACGAGGTCCTTGAGCCCGGCCTGGTCCTGCACCTTGACCTGCGGGTAGGCCTCCAGGGCCCGTTGCAGGTCGGCGAGCGTGCGCGCCTTGTCGGCGCCGGCCGCGGCGGTGCCGAACATGACCTGGGTGGACGGCAGTTCGGCGGTGGGCACCACCTTCGTGACGGTGTCGACGGAGGTGAAGAACTGCTTGTCGAAGAAGGAGTTGCCGAGCTCGGTGACGGCCCCGACCGGCAGGCTCTGGGTGCGGCCCTGGCCGTAGTCCACCGTCACCTGGTCGCCGGCCTTGAGGTGGTGGCCCTTGGCGAAGTTCTCGTCGACCGAGATCCCGCCGGTGAAGACGTCCTCGGCCCGGCCGGAGGCCACCGGCATCCGGAACGCCTCCGCGAAGTTCGGCGTGACGGCCAGCAGTTGCGACTCGGTCTGCCTGCCGTCCGGGGTGGTGAAGGTGACCGGCATCGCCCGCTCCTCCACCAGCGCCTTCAGGCCCGACGTGCCACGGGCCGCGTCGGCCATCGCGGGGGTGAGGATGCCGTGTGCGGTGACGATGTAGTCCGCGCCGACCGACCGGTCGATCTGGGCGTTGACCGAGGTCACCATCGAGTTGGTGACCACCGAGGCGCCGGTGACCACGGCGAGGCCGATCATCAGGGCGGCCGCGGTCGCACCGGTACGGCGCGGGTTGCGCATCGCGTTGCGCTGGGCCAGCTTGCCGGACGGTCCGAACAGCGCCGGCAGCGCGGCGCCGAGGACCCGGACCACCCCGGTGGACAGCAGCGGGCCGAGGACCACGAAGCCCACCAGCGTGAGCACCACCCCGGCGCCCAGCGGCAGCCCGCCCTCGGCGGCCTTGTCGGCCAGGCCCGCGACGACCAGGCCGGCCGCGCCGAGCCCGGTGAGGACCAGCCCGACGACGGTGCGGATCCGGTTGGCCGAGGCCTCGGCCGGGGTGCCGTGGTCGCGCAGCGCGGCCATCGGCGAGATCCGGCTCGCCCGGCGGGCCGGGATCCAGGCCGCCAGCACGGTGATCAGGATGCCGACCAGGTACGAGGCGACCGGGACGGTCCAGGTGATCTCCAGCGAGGAGGCGTCCAGGTTCATCCCGGCCAGCTTCATCAGCTGGATGAGCAGGACGGCGAGGCCGAGACCGGCGGCCAGGCCGAGGGTGGAGCCGAGCAGGCCGAGGATCAGGGCCTCGATCAGCACCGAGCGGTTGACCTGCCTGCGGCTGCCGCCGAGGGCGCGCAGCAGCCCGATCTCCCGGGTGCGCTGGGCGACCAGCATGGAGAAGGTGTTGATGATCAGGAAGCCGCCGACCAGCAGCGAGATGCCGGCGAAGCCGAGCATCACGTACTTCATGAAGTCGAGGAAGGAGCCGACGCCCTTGGCGCCGTCGGCCTTCTGCTCGGCGGCGGTCTTGGCCTGGAAGTCGTTTCCGAGCGCGGCCAGGGCGTCCGACTTGAGCTGCTCGTCGGTACGGCTGCCGTCGCCGAACAGCTCGACCGAGGTGTAGGCGCTCTGGCCGAGCAGGGTGCTCTGGGCGGTCGGGGTGTCCAGGAACGCCAGCGCCGCACCGGGGTTGGTGGTCCGGAAGGTGGCGATGCCGGCGATGGTGAAGTCGTGGCTGCCGGTCTCGTTGATGATCCGGATCGCGCTGCCCAGGCCGAGGTGCGCCTTCTTGGCGGTGTCCGCGTCCAGCACCAGGTCGCCGGCGCCCTGGGGGACGTGGCCGGAGGTGATGTCGACGGAGTTGCGGGGTGAGTCGGTCCAGTTGGCGGTGATGGTGGGCGCGCCCTGGGTGGGCCCGATCTCCTTGTTGGCGACCGGGTCGATCAGGGCGGAGGTCTGGGTGAGGACCTGGCCGAGGGCGCTGCGGACGCCGGGCAGGCCGGCCAGCTGGGCCGCCGTGGCCACCGGAACGGTCCGGGCCTTGGCCCCGCTCGGCGGGCCGCCGGCGTCCTCGTCCGTCGGCCGCTGGACCGAGAGGTCGGAGGCCGTGGAGGCGAACAGCTTGTCGAAGGTGCTGGTGGCGGTGTTGGCGAACACCAGGGTGCCGGACACGAAGGCGACCGACAGCACCACCGCTATCAGCGAGAGGATCATGCGCCCCTTGTGGGCGAAGAAACTCCGGAGTGAGGTCTTGAGCAGCATGGGAGTAGTCCGACCTTCGAATCAGCTCGTGCGCTTGCCGTCGAAACGGCGCATGCGCTCAAGGACGGAGTCCGCGGTCGGGGCGTGCATCTCGTCGACCAGCGCGCCGTCGGCGAGGAAGAGCACCCGGTCCGCGTAGCCGGCGGCGACCGGGTCGTGGGTGACCATGACGATGGTCTGGCCCAGCTCGTCGACCGAGCGGCGCAGGAAGGTCAGCACCTCGGCGCCGGAGCGGGAGTCGAGGTTTCCGGTCGGCTCGTCACCGAAGATGATCTCCGGGCGGGCGGCCAGGGCGCGGGCCACCGCGACGCGCTGCTGCTGGCCGCCGGAGAGCTGGGTCGGGCGGTGCTTCAACCGGCCGGCCAGGCCGACGGTGTCGATCACCTGCTCCAGCCAGGCGGCGTCCGGCTTGCGGCCGGCGATGTCCATCGGCAGCGTGATGTTCTCCAGCGCGTTGAGCGTGGGGAGCAGGTTGAAGGCCTGGAAGATGAAGCCGATCTTGTCCCGGCGGAGCCGGGTGAGCTGCTTGTCCTTCAGCCCGGTGATCTCCGTGTCGCCGATCCAGATCCGGCCCTCGGAGACGGTGTCGAGTCCGGCCAGGCAGTGCATCAGGGTCGACTTGCCCGAGCCCGACGGGCCCATGATCGCTGTGAACCGGCCCTGTTCGATGTCCACGTCGACAGCGTCGAGCGCCGTCACCCGGGTCTCCCCGGCGCCGTACGCCTTGGTCACCTGGCGCGCACTGGCCGCCGTGGCCGCCTGCCCGCCGGGAAGCCGATCGCCGTGCACGGCCTTCGCTGCCGTCGTCACTGAAGTCTCCTCGTTGTTCCGGTCCACCCGTTGCCCCCCAAGCCTCGCGGCCGTGACCGGTGCACCGACATGGTGCTGGCACCCGTCCTCGGCCTGCGGCCGGCACCACCATCGGGTGGCGCGGGGGGATAAGGAACACGTTAGGAGAATCCGGGGGACAGAACCTCCTCCGCCGGGAGGAAGCCGGTGGGCCGGGAGATGTACGGGGTGTGCGACCGCTCCCCCTAGGGGATCGCGGAAACCGGGTGAGGGTCGGTCCGGACGGCGGGGGCCGGCACCCGGCCCCCGCCCGCCCGGCCCCGCCCCGGCGGGCGGGCCGCGACCGCCGCCGGATCAGCCCGCCAGGGCCGGCTCGGCCCGCCGCTCCAGCGCGCCGGCGAAGGCCTGCACCACCGGGGTGAGCAGCACGTCCGTCTCCCGCTCGATCGCGGTCGACCCGTCCTCGCGGACCGTGATGTGCCGGTCCAGCACGAACCAGCCCTGGGTGATGTGCCCGGCGCCCATCGCGCTGAGCACCGGGCGCAGCGCGTAGTCCACCGCGAGCACATGCGCCGTGGAGCCGCCGGTGGCCAGCGGCAGCACGGTCTTGCCGCGCAGCGCGTACTGCGGCAGCACGTCCAGCAGGGCCTTCAGCAGGCCGGAGTAGGCCGCCTTGTAGACGGGGGTGCCGATCACCACGGCGTCGGCCTCGGCGAACAGGGCCGCCGCGCGGGCCAGTTCGGGGTGGGAGAGGTCACCGGAGAGCAGGGCGTCGGCGGGCAGGCTGCGCACCTCGAACGGGACCACGTGGTGGCCCTGCGCGGCGAGCCGGGCGTCGACGTGGCGCAGCAGGCGGGTGGTGCGGGAGGTCGCGGACGGGGAACCGGAGACGGACAGGACGGTGGCCATGAGTTCACCTCGGGACGGGGCGGTGCCGGTCGGCGGGCACCGTGACGGGAAGCGGGTCGGCCGGCGCGGGACGGGTCCGGCGACCGCCGGGCGGTGGACCGGCGGCGCCGCGGGCGCGCAACGGGCGTCAGCGGGACGGGCTCAGCGCGCGACGGCGGGCGGGCGGGAGGCCCGGCCGGTGGCGCTCGGCGAGCGGGGAGGCAGCGGTGGCGCGGACTCAGCCACGACGCAGGTTCAGCCGCAACACAGCGCACCGGACACACGCACCAGGTCGACGTGCCGCCGACGCGTGAGGATCCGTCGCTGTTCCATGCCCGCCATGCAAGCACGCGCGTTTTGGGACGGTCAAGGTTGGTTCCATCAGCTGAACATTCCGCCGGAACGATCCGGGCCCTGCATCAGCTCTGTTACAAGCGGCCTCGCGGGCCACCCCGGAGCACTGAGGGCCCCGGGTTTCGGGCATCCTTCCCCACATGAACACGTGGCAGGAGGACCGCCCGGGCGGCGGCGGATACGGGTCGTACGGTCAGGGCCAGGGCGGTCCGGCGGGCCGGACCCCGGGGTACGGCGGCCCCCAGGGCGGTCAGGGCCACGACGGCTACGGCGGCCCGGGCGGCTCCGGCGGCCGGGGGTACGGCGCGGCCGCGGAGCCTCCGCTGCCGCCCGAGCTCAACCCGCGCGGCGCGGGGGCCCCGGCGCCGGCCGCGCCCCCGGCGCCCTCCGCGGTGCCCGGCAGACCGGTGCCCCGCCAGCACCCGGTCCGGCCGGCTCCCGGCGGCCCGAGCGGGCCGACCGGCCCCGGTGGTCCGACCGGTCCCGGTGGCCCCGGTGGCCCCGGTGCGCCGGTGGCGCCGCCGGCCGCGGGCCGCTCGCGCTGGCCGCGCCGCCGCAAGATCAAGGTCGCCGCGCTGGCCGTCGTCACCACCCTGCTGGTGACCGGCATCGGCACGTACTTCTGGGCCGACTCGCAGCTCAACCACGAGAACGTGCTCGCCGGGTACGCCGGCCGGCCCGCCGAGGGCAAGGGCACCAACTGGCTGATCGTCGGCTCCGACAGCCGGGCCGGGCTCTCCGACGCGGACGAGGACTCGCTGCACACCGGCTCCGCCGAGGGCAAGCGCAGCGACTCGATGATGATCCTGCACATCGGGGACAACGGGAACACGCTCATGTCGATCCCGCGCGACTCCTGGGTGCAGATCCCGGCGCACGCGGACACCGGCGGCAGCGGCAAGACCGTCCCGGCCTCCACGTCCAAGATCAACGCGGCCTTCGCCCGGGGCGGCGGCCGGCTGCTGGTGCAGACCGTCGAGTCCAACACCGGCATCCACATCGACCACTACGCGGAGATCGGCTTCGCCGGGTTCGTCGGCATCGTCGACTCGGTCGGCGGCGTGGACATGTGCATCGAGCAGGCCGTCTCCGACAAGGACTCGGGGCTGAACCTGAAGGCCGGCTGCCAGACCCTCAGCGGCTCCCAGTCGCTGGCCTTCGTCCGCCAGCGGCACCAGATGGCCGACCAGGACCTCGGCCGGATGCGCAACCAGCAGAAGTTCCTCGGCGCGCTGGCCAAGCAGGCGGCCTCCCCCGCCACCCTGCTCAACCCGTTCACCTTCTACCCGATGGTGAGCTCGGGCCTCGGCACGCTGATCGTGGACGAGGACGCCGGGCTGACCGACCTCGGCTCGCTCTTCCTGGCGATGAAGGGGGTCTCGGGCGGCGAGGGCAAGAGCATCACGGTGCCGATCGGCAACGCGGACTTCCACACCCCGACCGGTGAGTCCGCGGTCAAGTGGGACCCGGCCAAGTCGAAGCAGGTCTTCGAGGCGATGAAGAACGACAGCCCGATGCCCGACGTGAAGTAGCCACCGGACGTGGGTGGTTGACGGCCCGTCGGCGCGTCGCGGGCCCCCGGCGCGCGGGGATGCGATCACAATGTGGCCCATGTCGCTGGTGACCGCACTCATCTCCCGCCGCCGCCACCGCCTGCTCGGGCGGCTGGTCCGGGAAGTCCTCGCGCTGTACGGGATGGAGGTCCCGGCCGCCGTCGAGATCGGGCCGGGGCTGACCGTCTTCCACCGGGGTTTCGGGACCGTCCTGCACCCGTACACCACGCTGGGTGCCGACGTGACGCTCTACAACGGCGTCACCGTCGGCCGGGCCGACCCGTGGGTGCCGCAGGAGCAGAGCCCGATGCGGCGGGTGGTGCTGGAGGACGGGGTGGTGGTCTGCGCCGGCGCGAAGATCATCTGCAAGGAGGGCGTGCTCACCGTCGGCGCCGGGACGGTCGTCGGCGCCAACGCCGTCCTCACCCGCTCGACCGGCCCGAACGAGATCTGGGCGGGCGCGCCGGCCCGGTGCCTGGGGCTCCGGCGGTCGGCGGACCGGTCGCCCCGGATCCCCGGCGCGGCGCAGGGCGGGCCGGCGAGGCCCTGAACGGGCCCCCGCGCCGGGGGTCGGTGCGGGGGCCCGGGGCGTACCCGACCGGCTACGGCAGGTTGCGCGCCATCACGATGCGCTGCACCTGGTTGGTGCCCTCGTAGATCTGCGTGATCTTCGCGTCCCGCATCATCCGCTCCACCGGATAGTCCCGGGTGTACCCGTACCC